>DATHXE010000762.1:0-4155 GCA_035459845.1 Tepidisphaeraceae bacterium
GTCCGCGAGATGCTCGACCGGATGAAGCAGCACGCGATGGTCGGCGAGCGCGAGCACCCGCAGTCGCCCGCCGTCTATGCCAGAAGCCTCCGCGCGGTCGCCCTCGCGATGTACGACCGCCCCGAGGACCACGCCGCGCTCAAAGACGACGCGCAGTGGCTGACGGCCGCGCACGTGGACGGGGCCTACTCGTACGACGACCGGGTCGTCCCGCGCGTGATCCCCGCCGACCGCCGCGGCCTCCCGCGCAAGGCGGGCGAGCCGATCGAGCCGCCCAAGCCCACGCCCAAGCCCGGGTTTCGCTCCGAAGGCCCGCTGCGCGACGAGCTCGGCCGGCCGATCGAGCTCGCCGACGGCGGGTTCCACATGGACGCGCGCACCGGCCTCGAGATCGTCCCCCGCATCGTCCTGCCCCCGCCCCCGCCGTCGGTGTTTGCGCGACCGCAGTACCTGCCCGACGCGTCCACCGCGCTCATCCCGTTCGTCTGGGACAACTCGAACTCGCAGTACGGCGCGTGGGCCGTGTCGGCGGCGGCCGAGGTCGGGATCGAGGTGCCCGAGGCGTACTGGGCCGCCGTCCAGAAGCACTGGCTCGCGTGGCAGCGCCCGGACGGGCGCTGGTTCTTCAACCTCACCAAGACCGACCCGACGCTGCCGATGACGCTCGGCGGCGTCGCCTCGCTCACGCTCACGCGCCCGTGGCTCGAAAGCACGGCGCTCCCGAAGGCCGGCCAGCCCCCGACGCCCGCCGTCGCCGCGGTCGACCGCGCCCTCGCCTGGCTCGAGGCCGCCGACCACGCCGTCGACGTCGCCGCCGACGGCAAGCACGTCGTCTTCCTCGGCTACAACCTCCACGCCCTCTCCCGCGCCGGCCTGACGACGGGCCTGAAGCACTTCGGCGTCCACGACTGGTACCGCGAACTCGCGCGAAAGGTCGTCCTCTCGCAGAACGCCAACGGCTCCTGGGGGAAGTCCGAGCAGCCCACCGCCGAGACGCTGATCGACACGGCGTACACGGTGCTGTTCCTGGCGCGCGGGCGGCCCCCCCTGCTGATGAACAAGCTGCGCCTCGACACGCCGGCGCCTCCGGACAAGGGGGCCGGCGCGCGGATCGACCGGGGCCCGTGGAACAACCGCCCGCGCGACCTGGCGAACCTCGCCGCGTTCGCCTCCCGCGAGCTCGAGCGCCCGCTGAACTGGGGTGTGGCATCGATCGACCGCGACCCGGCCGAGTGGGCCGACGCCCCCATCCTCTACTTCGCGACGCACCAACTCGCCGCCCTGAACAAGCCCGAGATCCTGAAGCTCAAAGCCTTCACCGACGCCGGCGGCCTGCTCCTGACCCACGCCGACGACGGGGCCGACAACATCAACGTCGCCTACCGCCAGCAGATCCCGCCGCAGCTCTGGCCGGGCCTCGAGTACCGCGCGGTGCCCGACGACGACGAGATCTACACCTGCCACTACAAGATCGCCGCGGGCAAGCGCCCGCGCCTGTGGGGCGTGCACAACGGGGCGCGATGGGTGTGGATCCACTCGCCCACCGACATCGCCGGCGCGTGGCAACAGCGCGCCGTCAAGACGCGCCGCGAGGCGTTCGAGCTCGGCGTGAACCTGTACGTGTACGCGGCCGGCAAGTCCGAGCCGCGCAACCGCGTCGACGCGCGGACGATCCCCGCCCCCACGGCGGCCGTCCCGCTCACGACGACCGTCCCGCTGCAGCGCGTGCGCTACGCCGGCGCTTGGGACCCCGAGCCCGCCGCGTTCGCGCGGTTCGCCAGGCACCTGCGATGGGAGACGGGCGTGGCGCTCGACGTGCAGCCGGTCGACGCGGCCAAGCTGGAGCCCCCCGCCGCGCCCGGCGCGATCGCCCACCTGTCCGGCACCGCCGCGTGGACGCCGGCCGACGCCGAGCTGACCGCCCTGCGCGCGTTCGTCTCCGCGGGGGGAACGCTGATCGTCGAAGCCGTCGGCCCGGCGAGCGCGCCGTTCGCCGACTCGCTGCAGGCGACGATCCTGCCCGGCGCGTTCCCCGGCGCGAAGTTCGACGCGCTCCCGCCGGACCACCCCGTTCTTCGCGGGGCGCTCGCCGGCACCGAAGGCGTCTGGCCGACGCGCCTCCGCCCCTACGCAGCCGTCCGCCTCGGCCCCGACGCGCCGAAGAACCCCCCGCCGATCCGCGTCGCCACCGTCGGCAAGGGCCGCGTCGTCTACCTCCCGCTCGACACGACCTCCGGCCTGCTCGGCACCAACACCTGGTCCATCTTCGGGTACGAGAGCACGACCGCGCAGGCGCTGATGAAGAACCTGATCCTCTGGTACGCGCAACCCGCGGAGCGGTAACTCGCGTGCGACGCACCGCAAAAGCCCACGGAGCTTGCTCCGTGGGTTCTCACGTCGCCGGCGCGTCCGGCTGCGGCGGGACCTTCGCCCGATACTGCTTCTGGATCTCCACGAGCCGCTCGACCACGACCGCCGGCAGCAACCCCTCGAGTTGCCGGACGTTGCCCCCGAGCGAGACGATCTGCCGGATCAGCGAGCTGCTGGTCAGCGCGTACTGGTCTCCGGTCATGATGAACACGGTCTCGACCCCGCCGACCGCCCGGTTCGCCTGGGCCAGTTGGAATTCGTACCGCAGGTCGGACGCGTCGCGGATGCCGCGGATGATCGCCGTCGCGTGCACCCGCCGGACGAAGTCGACCGTGAGCCCGGAATAGCTCTCGACGGTGACATTAGGGATGCCGCCGAGCACCTGCCGCATGATCGACAGGCGTTCCTCAAGGGCGAACATCTCCTTCTTATCGGGGTTGATCCCGACCGCGACGACCAGGTCGTCGAATAGCAGTACCGCCCGGCGGATCACGTCCACGTGCCCGTTGGTGATCGGGTCGAACTGCCCGGGAAACACGGCGCGCTTGCGTTGGCGGTGCGGCATGGGTGGGGGGATTGTCAATTGTCAATTGTCAGTTGTCCATGGTGGGTCCGCGCACCGGCGTGCTCACTTCAGTGAGGCACGTCTGCCGCGATTTTCCGAAAGTCCTTCCCGTCCCGATCCGATGATCCGATCGGGCGCGTTATCGGAATCGCTGTTATGGACCACCCCCCCACGCTCCAACCCGTCTCCCCCCGCAAGCAGGACTGGCCCGGCGCTTGCGCCGCGCTCCTGCTCGTGTGCCTGACCGTCCTGGCGATGGGCCGGTCGGTCGGCAACGACTTCACGTGGTGGGACGACGCCAAGACGATCCACCACAACCCCGCGCTGGTGTCGCCGGACGCCGCGTTGCGCGGGTCGTACGCCGACGTCTGGGCCAAACCCGAGTTCGGCCTGTACGCGCCGCTCACCTCGTCCTACTGGCGTGCCCTGGCCCGCCTCGCCGAGCGCCCGGTCGCCGACGCGCAGGGCATCCACCACGACGCCTCCGTCTTCCACGCCGGCAGCCTCGCGCTGCACGCGGCGGCGGTGCTGGTCGTCTTCTCGATCCTCCGCCTGCTGACCGGCCGGGTCTGGGCCGCCGCCGCCGGCGCCGCCGTGTTCGCCGCCCACCCGCTGCAGGTCGAGGCGGTCGCGTGGGCGTCGGGCGCAAAGGACGTGCTCGCCGGCCTGCTCGGCGCGTGCGCGCTCTACCTCTACCTGCTCGCCGCCCGCGGGAGCGGCACGCGCGCCCGCGTCCACTACGTCGCCGGCGCCGGCGTGCTCGTGCTGGCGATGCTCGCCAAGCCGTCGGCCATGGTCGTGCCGGCGATCGCGCTGGCGCTGGACCGCTGGGCCCTGGGCCGCGACTGGCGCACCGCCCTCCGCACCGCCGCCGGTCTCGCGCTCGCCGCCCTCCCGCTGATGGTCGTCGCGCGCCTCGCCCAATCCGCCAGCGGCGTCGCCGACGTCGCCGCGTGGCAGCGCCCGCTCATCGCCGGCGACGCCCTCGCGTTCTACCTCTGGAAACTCATCTGGCCCGTCGACCTCGCCCCCGACTACGGCCGCCGGCCCGCCGTCGTCCTGCAGATGTGGAACGGGGCCTGGCCGTACGTCGCCTGGCTGTTGCCCGCGACGGTCGCGCTGATCGCATGGCGGATGCGCCGCGCCCCCGCCTCCGCCGACGCGCAACCACGCCCGGCATTCGCGTGGGCCGCCGTCGTCGTCTTCGTCCTGGGCGCCGC
>DATHXE010000763.1:0-5090 GCA_035459845.1 Tepidisphaeraceae bacterium
TCGATCACGCCCTGAACGGTCGTGTTCAGCTCGATCGGCTGGGGGGATTTGAACTCGCTGTTGGGCTCCTTCTCGGCCGAGACGGGGAGGCGGCCGACCCAGAAGGTGCGGAACTCGGAGACGCCGGTGCCGGTGCGGAGACGGACGCCGTACTCACCCAGGCGCGCGTCGGGGGCGACCTTGACGGTGACGGTGGCCTTGGTGCCGGTCTTGGCGTCGGGCTCGATCTTGGTGACGGTGATGCCCGGCTCGTAGAAGAGGATCTCGAGCGTGTCGGAGAGGCGCTGGCCGGTGAAGGTCAGGACGGCCTCGGTGCCGCGCTGTGCGCCGCGCGGGGTGATCCGCGAGAGGACGGGCGAGGCGGCGAGGGCCGGGAGCGCGCCCAGGGCGATCAGGGTCAGCAGGAGCAGGGGGGTGCGGGTACGGGTCATTTTGATCCCTCGGGGGTCTGGCGCGCCGTCGTTGCGCGGGTGCAATCAATACGCTTGGCGCGGACGCCTGTGGAGTCGGATTTCGCGGCGGGGCGGGATTCGTGCGGTCGATCCGGCCCGTCGCTTTGGGCTCCGGTTCCGGCGTGGTGCTACGACCCGGCGCGGCGCCTCGTTCAATGCGAGAGAGCGGGATTCGCGCGTCACGCGCCTCACGTTTTCTCGGCCCCATTAGCGACGCTGGCAAGCGGGGTCGCCGCTTGCCAGGTCAGTTCACGCTGTTTCCCGGCAAGCCGGTTTGCGGGCCGTCGGTCAGGCGAGGATTTCCTTCATCACGCGGCCGCCGCGGACGATGTCGATCGGGCGGTCGCCGGGGGCGACCAGGCGCTTCTCGGGGTCGATGCCGAGCTGGTGGTAGATGGTCGCGGCGAAGTTCTCGACGGTGACGGCGTCGGTGTTGGGCTCGCCACCGGTCGAGTCGGACGACCCGTGGATCAGGCCCTTCTTGATCCCGCCGCCCGCGAGGACGGTCGAGAAGACGCGCGGCCAGTGGTCGCGGCCGGCGTCCTTGTTGATCTTGGGGGTGCGGCCGAACTCGGACGACACCATGACCAGCGTGCTGTCGAGCAGGCCGCGCTTCTCGAGGTCGGTAATCAGGGCGGCCAGGGCCTTGTCGAGGTCGGGCATCTGGCGGCTGAAGGCGCGCTGGATGCCGGCGTGGTGGTCCCACCCGCCGTAGGTCAGGGAGACGAACCGGACGCCCGATTCGACGAGCCGCCGGGCCATGAGCAGCCGCTGGCCGGCCTGGTTCTTGCCGTATGTGTCCTTGAGCGCGTCCGGCTCGGCGGCGAGGTCGAACGCCTCGCGGGCCTGCTTGGAGGAGATCAGGTTGTACGCCCGCTGGTAGAACTCGTCCATCGACGCGAGGGCGTCGGACTTCTCGGCGGCCTTGAAGTGGGCGTCGACCGACTGGAGCATGTTGCGGCGGCGGGCGAAGCGGGCGTCATCCAGGCCGGCGGGCATGCGGAGGTCGCGCACCGTGAATCCGCCCTGGGCCGGGTCGGAGCCGAGCGAGAACGGGCCGTAGGCGCTGGACAGGTAACCCGAGCCGGCGAACTCGTTGGGCTGGCCGGGGATGCAGACGTAGGGGGGCAGGTTGTTCCGGACGCCCAGCTCGTGGGACACGATCGAGCCGAACGACGGGTAGCTGATGGCCGGGCTGGGGCGGTACCCGGTGAACATGTTGTGGGTGCCGCGCTCGTGGGCGGCCTCGCCGTGCGTCATCGAGCGGATGACGGTGATCTTGTCCGCAATTTTCGCGCACTCGACCATCGACTCGCCGAAATATTCGCCCTCGAGCTTCGTTTTGACGGTGCCGAGCGGCCCGCGGTACTCGATCGGGGCGTTGGGCTTGGGATCGAAGGACTCGTGCTGGGCGCAGCCGCCGGGCAGGAAGATGTGGATGACGCTTTTGGCGACGCCTTCCTTGGAGGGCGCGCCGTGGGCGTCGGCGACGACGGTGGCGCCCATGGCCTTCTGGCGGAAGAAGTCGCCCATCGAGAGCCCGAGGCCCCCGATCAGGCCGACGTACATGAAGTCGCGGCGCGAGGGCCGGACGTGACGCGGGTCGTTGCACCAACCGCTCGGGTTCTTCTGGCTCATAAGCGTGTCCCAGTGTCGCGAAGCGGACGTGAGGGGTGTGTGTTCAGTTCCCGGCCGGACGCCGCGTCCAAAAGCGCCCGGGCCACCGTGTTACCCCGATATAGTCGAGTGCCACAACCGGCGTTGAAGGGTGCGGTAAGCTTTTCGGGTTGCGTTGGAGCAATGGATTGTAAAGGGAGCGTTCGGTCGCGCGCGCAACTCGTTGGCGCGGGTCTGGTAACGGCGCGTTTGGATCGAATGGCGGAACCCACGGAGCAAGCTCCGTGGGCTTTCGGTGGCGCGTTTTCGTTCCGGGCAGTGACGGTTATCGGTCGGGTTACTCGCGACCCGCGAGTTCGAATTGGCGCACGTACCCCATGGCGCGCTGGGCGTCGGTGATGAGCCGCAGGGCGCCGTCGTCGAGGCTGTAGCCGTACTCGCGGATCTGGCCGCCCTGGCGGGAGGTTTGCGTGAGCACGCCGAGCTTGCCGGCGGGGGTTTGGCGGACGTCGTAGCGGAGCGTGACGCCGAGCAGGGGGTCCTTGTCGATCTCGCCTTCCTTCATGTCGCGGAGGGCGGCGGGGTTCATCCAGTAGGCGCCGATCGAGGACGGGCCTTGGACGTGGAGGGTTTCGGCGGGGCCGGCGGGTTGGCCCTGGACGGTCTCGCCGACGGACGCGATGGCCCAGCCGTCGCCGCGCTCGGTGACGGTGACGGTGCGGCCCAGCGCGACGCCGCCGCCGTCGGGGATGAGGGCGAGTTGCTGCGTCCCCCGGTAGGTGAGGCGTTTGACCTTCGCGGCCCAATCGGGCGAGGTCGCGTTGGCCTTGGTCCAGGGGAGGTCGAGGACGCGGTAGGTCTCGAAGGTGGAGCTGCGCTGCACCTGGCGGTTCAGGCCGCCGTTGTCGACCGGGTCCCAGCGCATGTGGCCCGCGCCGACGGAGGAGGCGAGGAGCAGGCCGGTGCCGCTGTCGTAGAACTTCATGGTCGTGTTGTCGCGCGCCTGGAAGGCGATGATCGTCGCCTGGTAGTTCTTCC
Source organism: Tepidisphaeraceae bacterium (assembly GCA_035459845.1). Classification (GTDB taxonomy): domain Bacteria; phylum Planctomycetota; class Phycisphaerae; order Tepidisphaerales; family Tepidisphaeraceae; genus DASPKW01. The sequence goes on from DATHXE010000763.1 coordinate 3,108, forward strand.
CGCCCAGCGGGAACGGGCCGCGGGAGATGTGGATCCCGCCGGCGGATTGCAACTCGGCCAACTGCTTGACGGGGAACCAGCCGGTCTGGTGGTCGTTGACCTGCCGGGCGGTGAGGGCCGAGCAGTAGCCGCCCATGGCGACGTGCTCCTTGTGCTGGTTGATGGCGTACCCGACGCCGACGGCCAGGACGCGGTCGGGCAGGACGGCGACGACGTCGCTGGCCATGATCGACCCGTCGACGGTCTGGGGGCCGAACTTCTCCCACGGAGTGAACAGGTTGAACGGCTTGTCCATGGAGGACAGGTGGGTGTAGATGAGGCGGGCGCCGGGCTTGATGAAGGCGGGGGCGTCGATGGGGACGCCGCCCTGTGCCGCGGCGGCGGGCGCGCCGCGGCCGTCATTCTTGAGCGGGTCGGGCGGGGCACTTTGCTCGAGCGGATTGGCGGGCTGGGCGATCGCCGGCGAGGCGAGGCAGGCGGTCAGGACGATGCGAGTCAGGATGGACATGCGAAGGCTCCCGATTAGGCGGTTGAGTGATGATACCTCAGGAGAGGTACGGGGGCGGGGGAGGGATATAGCAAAGTGGCTTGGGTGCATTGCCCTCGCACCCGCGCCAGGTGGGGTGGGTTAGCGAAAATCGGATGTTCGCGGGGCGTGGGCATGCCCCGGCGGCGTCGATTGCGGAACGGGAGCCTCTGGGGCATGCCCACGCGAGCCGACTGCACACCGGCGCGTGGGACGCACCCGGCGGCTCGCGAGGGCATGGCACCCGGAAAGGGCGCGAACTCCCGTTACCGGCGCACGTCCATCAGCGTGAACAGTCGGTCCATGAACGGGTCGTACGTCGCGGCGAACGGCTCCTTCGGGGACAGCAGGCAGTCCACGCCGCCGGTGACGAAGATCGACCGGTTCTGCCACTGGGCGGCGCCGTCGGCGTAGAGGACGTTGAGCCCGTCGCCGTGGCGCGTGACCACGTGGCGCTCGGTGTTCATCAGGTCTGCGACGATCGGCCGGCTCTTGAACTTAGCCAGGCGCGGGAGGGGGCTGCCGAGCAAGTTGTCGGGGATCTTGAACTCGGGGTTCATGGCGAACCCGGACTGCACGTTCTTGGTCGGGTCGCCGGCGGGGCCGGGCGGCCAGGGGTTGTCGGGGGTGTTGAACTGGTACTTGGGGTCGTTCTCGGCGCCGCAGTAGAACGCGCGCGGCTCGGTCATGAGGTTGGCGAGATAGAGCCGGCCGAAGAGGACGTACTCCTGGGCGGTCGCCGAGTAGACCATCGAGTTGAACTGCTTATAGGGGCCGCGCCAGCCGATCGGGACCCGGTCGCGGTTGTCGTTGGCGTAGAGGACGAGGGCCTGGTGGACCTGGCGGAGGTTGGAGAGGCACGCCGCGCGGCGGGCCTGCTCGCGCGACTTGCTCAGTGACGGGAGGAGGATCGAGATCAGCAGGGCGATGATGCCGATGACGACGAGGAGTTCGACGAGGGTGAAGGCGCTCTGGGAGGGGATGGTGTGACGGGCGCGGCGCGACATCGTGCGCATAGTACATGCGAACTCGCCGGGCGCTAATCAATTGGTCTACGCGTGGCGACTATTGCGTCTTTTCCGGGATGACGGGGGACTTCGGGTCCGATTTGACCTCTGACGGCATCTGTTTGGGCTTGGGGAGGCTGCCGTCGGCGTCCTTGCCTTGTTGGAGCCGCTCGGCGTACTTCGACCCGGGGTCATTGGGGTATTGGGCGGGATCGCCGGCGGTGTCGGCGTTCGTGCAGGCGATCGGTCCCGTGACAAAGAGGCCGGCTGCGACAATCAGGGTGGGTAGGGTCAGGCGCATTCGACCTCCGGTAAGGGATGTCGGAATAGTGCAAGGGGCGTGCCGAGGGGGCGTTTGCTGGCGCTCGTTCGCATGCGACGCGCTCCCCTTCGGGCGGCGCTGTCGCTTGCCCTTCGGGTCGCGGCTAAACGGAATCACGACGTAATCAC
>DATHXE010000764.1:0-2954 GCA_035459845.1 Tepidisphaeraceae bacterium
GAGTCCGGCGTCATGCTCGACGTCCAGGCCACCGTCTCGGCCGACCGCAAGTACGTCACCATGACCCTCCGACCGCAGCTCGCCCAGCTGCTCAACCTGTTCCAGTTCGCCTTCCAGTCGGGCAGCAGTGCCCCGGCGGCGGGCGGTGGCGGTGGCGGCACGCCGATCGTCATCGGCAACAACGGCAACCAGGGTGTCGGCACCGGCATCATCCAGCAGCCCGAGTTGCAGCTCACCGAAGTCCGCACGACCGTCTCGGTCCCGGACGGCGGCACGCTCCTCCTCGGCGGCCAGACCTTGGCGGCCGAAGTCGAGCGCGAGGCCGGCGTCCCCGTCCTCTCCAAGATCCCCTTCCTCAAGCGGCTGTTCACCAACCGCTCGCTCGCCAAGGACGAGTCGGTCCTCCTGATCCTGGTGCGCCCGACGATCATCATCCAGCGCGAGCAGGAACAGCGCCAGTTCCCGCTCCTGTCCAGCAAGGTCGCCGGGTAACACCGCGCCGGTCCGTCGCACGCAAACCCAAACCCCCGGACGGCAGCCGTCCGGGGGTTTTCGTTTGTGAGCGGCTCCGAACGCCGCGCGTAGATCAGCATTCCGCGACCCGCGCTACCCGCATTCGAATGTCTCAACGGCGCCCGTGCGCGGAGCCGCGCCTCATATAGCCCGCCACTCGTGGCGGGAAACCGTCCCAGCGCGCAACGCCGGTCGTGTTCGCCCCCGCGCCTCCCCGCCACAAGTGGCGCTATATGATATGAGACGGGATTGCGAGCGGCGAAGCGTCCTTGAGACAATCGCCGGCTCCCGACCCCACCCAAGTCCCCACGCGGCGCGCTACCCCTTCCCACCCCAATCCGGCAAAATCTTCCGCGATTTCGACCCCGCGCCACCGCTTCCGTGCGCGCCGCCCACCACGCCCGCGTGACGCCCCCCGTATAGGTGAAGTCGAACGCTCTTTGACATCCCGCCGTCCGCCCCCGACCGCCGGGTACAAATCGAACCCACCGGTACCGAAAAGTCCCGAAAAGTCCCGCTTTTGCCCGCTTTGTCCCGCTTTTCCCAAGGCGCATTTCTGATTAACTCCCCGCCCCGCCTGCACTTAGCCTTTCACCCCATCTGCACACCTCAAAAAATCCGCCTTCGTGCTCTTCGCGTCTTTGCGGCCCTATTTTCGAACGCCAAAGACCTTCACCCCCGCCCTTGCAAAGCACCTCGCCTTTCCCTACACTGCTCGGCTCTTCACTTTTAACGATTACGAGGAAGTGTCATGCCCCGCGTTTGCTATTTCACCGGCAAGAAGACCCAGTTCGGGCGCAAGAAGACCACCCGCGGTAAGGCCAAGTACCTGGGCGGCGTCGGCACCAAGATCACCGGCCTGTCGAACCGCAAGTTCATGCCCAACATCCAGACCGTCCGCGCCGTTGTCGACGGCGTGACCAAGCGGATCAAGGTCAGCGCCAAGGCCATCAAGATGGGCCTGGTCGTCAAGCCCGTGAAGCGCCGCTGGAAAAAGCCCGAGGCCGCCGCCGCCAAGGCCTGAGCCCGGCATTTCCGAACAGCAATCCGACGCCCGGTCGACCGCGAGGTGCGACCGGGCGTTTCGTTGCGCGCCCGAAAAAGATTCTATTTCGACCGAGGCGTCGCGATCGCTTCCCGCGCCTTCCGGAGCCCCTCGGTCGCCCGGGGGTCGCCCGGGCGAAGTTTGAGCGCCTCCTCGAAGTAACGCACGGCCCGGGCGGGGCGGCCGGTCTCCAGGGTCACCTGCCCGGTCTGCAAAAAGATGTCGTCGAAGTCCTTGCGATCGCTTTCGGGGAGCTGGGCGTTGACGGCCCGGAGGTCGTGGATCTCGCGGACGGCCTCGTCGACCCGGCCCTGCGTGGCCAGGAGCGTGACCAGCAGCGTGCGCGCGTTCAGGAACAGCGGCTCGTACCGGATCGCCGCCCGCATCGACGCCTCGGCGTCGGCCTGCCGGCCCGGCTTGAGCATCAGGTGCCGGCCCAGCACGCTGTGCCCCAGGGCGCTCCGGGGTGTGACCGCGAGCACCCGGCGGGCGAAGACCTCCGTGCCCTCCCAGTACCCGAACTGGTGGACGCTCCGCGCCGCCAGCGCGATGAATAGTACAACGAGAGTAGGTGCGATAATTAACCGCGGACGGGGGGCCCAGTCGCGCCGGGCGATCAGCCACGCCAGCACCAGCGCCGGGCCGACCAGCGCGACGTACGCGTAGTGGTCGGCGACGGTCGACACCTGCTGGTAATGGAACGGCACGAGCCCGAGCACCGGCAGCAGCGCCGCCGTCATCCACAGCGTGCCGGCCAGCCAGGCGCGCGGGCCGGTCGCGTCGCGCCACCGAAGCACCGCGACGGCCAACCCGACGAGCACCGCACCCGCCGCGCCGGCGAGCACCCACGTCGTCGGCCGCGCCAGGATCACCGGCGGCTTCCACCCGTAGTCGAACGCCAGGTCGACCGGGAGCACGAGCTTGCCGGCGTAGAACGCGAGCGACGCCCCCGCGACGACCGGCCGCTGCACGACCGGCGTCGGCGCCACCACCGCCCCCGGCTGGGCGACCTTGCCGACCACGACCACCGGCGCCATCAGGAGTACCCACGGCGCCAGCCGCATGACCACCCCGCGCACCGGCCGGCGCAGCCAGATTAGTTCGATCACCCCGGCGAGCCCCGGGACGACCACGGCCGACGGCTTGGAGAGCGCGGCCAGGACCAGGCAGGCGGTGGCGAGCAGGTACGACGGCCACCGGAACCGTGGCCGGCCGTCGTCCTCGGCGTCCGCCGTCGCCCGCAGGTACAGGGCGACCGCCGCCAGCCCGAACGCGCCGGCGAGCAGGTCCTTCAGGCCCGACGCCCACGCGACCGTCTCGACCTGGAGCGGGTGGAGGCCGAACAGCAGGGCCCCCGCGGCGGCGGCCCACGGGTGCCCGCGCGCGGCGCCACCGG
>DATHXE010000765.1:0-1687 GCA_035459845.1 Tepidisphaeraceae bacterium
CCGCAGGCGCCGGTCCGCGCGGCGGCGGCGGGCGCGCTGGGGCGCGTCAGGCCGTGGGACGCGGTGGACCCGCTGCTCAAGGCGCTGGACGACGAGGACCTGGCCGTGCGCGCGGCCGCGGTCGACTCGCTGAACAAGATCGGCGGCATCCGATTGCAGTTCGCCCCCGCGCACCCATCCCGCGTCGAGCGGCGCAAGGCGATCGCCAAGGCACGGCAGACGATGGCGATGGCCAGGCCGATGTACGACGAGTACGAGAAGACGCGCAAGTGACGACTCGGGCTCACGCCCGACCCGCCCGCTGAAGCGGGCTCGCCGAAGGGGATTCGATGTTGGTGCAGTGACCGTCAGGAGACCTGACTCATGTCCCGTCGACCCAGCCGAAGCAATGCGTTTACGCTCATGGAACTGCTGTTCGTGATCGGGATCATCGCGATCCTGTTCGCGCTGCTGCTCCCGTCGCTCTCGCGGGCGCGGGGGCAGGCGCGGGTGGTGGCGTGCGCGTCGAACTTGCGGCAGATCTTCCAGGCCGCCCAGACCTGGCGGGCGGAGAACCCGAACGCCGACCTCTCGGCGGCGGGGTGGCGGTACACGCTCCGCAAGTACCTCATCACCGGGTCGCAGGAACTGACGACCGCCGAGCTCGAGAAGATGGCGTCGACGCGCATCTACCTGTGCCAGGAGGACGACAACCTGGGCCTGGCCGACGCGGTCGGCGGGTACTTCGCCGGCACCGTGCCGGGCGGGAACTCGATCCCGGGCAAGACGTCGTCGAAGTACAGCGGGCCGGTGCCGTCGATCGAGAACCTGATCATCCGCATCTACCCGCTCGACGGCCAGCCGACGTTCGACATCCCGGCCAAGCCCGGGCCGTGGGCGCGCGTGCAGAACCTGTCCGGCGGGTCGTTCGAGCTGTGGGCCGAGAATTTGGCGTACAAGGGCGGGGGCGACAAGGACTACAACGACATCGCGCTCCGCTTCGAGCCGCTCGGCGACGGGACGACCAAGGTCACCGTGCTCCAGTCGATCACGGCCGCCACCCCCGTCGACCTGATCAACGGCGACTCGGGCGACGTGATCATGGCCAGGTTCAACATCACCGCGGCGATGGTCGGCCAGTGGGTGATCGTCGGCGGGACGCCCGAGCCGGGGGTGCTGGACGGCACGATCACCGGCGGGTCGGGCGGGTCTAGCGGCACGTCGACCGGCTCGTCCAGCGACGGCACGGCCGCGTCGTCGTCGTACGGCCTGAGCAGCTTCATCAACTCGGTCTACGGCAAGGGCGACAAGTACCTGGGCACGGACTACACGACGTCGGTCATCAGCCCCGGCGGCGACGACTGGTCCGCCAAAGGCTGGCGCGACCCCGAGGGCCGGCTCAAGTTCGCCCGGCACCGCGGGCAGGTGAACGTCCTGCGCGGCGACGGGTCGGTCGTGCTGACGCCCGCGTCCGGCGGCGCGTTCGACTGGTCGGCGAGCTCGGAGGCGGTGTTGCCCTGGCAGCCGTGAGTTCTCCATATAGGGCATGGCGCGGGGCTACTCGCCGAGCGTCGCGCGGGGCATTGCGTAGGGCTCGCTTCAGCGAGCGGAACGAATACCAAGGTGCACCCGGCCGCGGCGCTCGGAGTTCACGCTTCAGAGTGAAAGGAGGGGGCGGACGCGCGATGCCCACGCCGCCGTGCCGTCC
>DATHXE010000766.1:0-5392 GCA_035459845.1 Tepidisphaeraceae bacterium
CCTTCAGCACCATCGTCCGGATCGCCACGTTGAGCTCGAGCGCCCCGCCCGGCGCGAGGACGCCGATCGCCCCGCAGTACGGCCCCCGCCGCACCGGCTCGAGTTCCTCGACGATCTGCATCGCGCGGATTTTCGGGGCGCCCGTGATCGACCCCCCGGGGAACGCGGCGCGGAGCAGGTCGACGAGGCCCACGTCGTCGCGCGGCCGTCCTTCGACCGTCGCCACCCCGTGGAACACGGTCGGGTGCGCCTCGATCGTCCGCGTCTGCGTGACTTTCACCGAACCGATCTCGCAGACGCGCCCCAGGTCGTTCCGCTCGAGGTCCACGATCATGTGCAGCTCGGCCGCGTCCTTGGCGGAGTCGCGCAGTTCCTCGTCCATGCCCGGCAACCGCGGCCGGGTGCCCTTGATCGGCCGCGTCATCACCCGTCGTCCCCCACCCGTTTCCGGCGTTACTCGCAGGAACAATTCCGGCGAGTTCGACACCAGTGCGAAGTCGCCGTAATCGAGCAGCGCCCCGTACTCCGCCGGCGACCGCGCCAGCAGGCGCCGATAGATCTCGGCGGGGGCCAACGACGTCGGCACCGCGAACCGCTGCGCGAGATTGACCTGGAAGATGTCCCCCGCCCGAACGTACTCGATCGCCCGCCCCACCGCCGCCTCGTACCCCTCCCGCGTAAACGTCGACGTCGGCCCGGCTCCGCCCACGGCTCGTGCGACCCGCGCGGCATCCGTCACATGGGCACTGCCCACCGCCGCCTCCCCCGCGCGATGCAACGTAAACCGAAACAGCGGCAACCCGAGATCGTCGACCGTCGTGCTCGGAATCGTCTCGAACAACCGCCCGAGGTCGTACGACAAATACCCCACCCACCGATCCCGCGCATCGACTAGCAACTTCCGCCCTTCGCCTTCAAGCCAGTCGAGCGCCACGAGCGGGTCCGCCCACGACCGCTCGACGACCCCGCCTCTCGCCAGCGCCGTCACCCCCGTCAGCGGGTCATGACTCAGCACGAACGCCGGCCACGTCTGCCGCGCAGTCCAAAGCCCGCTCCCGACAGAAGAATCCAAGCGAATGATCGGCGCCGAAATCACCCGCCAGATTGTCCCGACCCCCACACCGAAATCCAGACACCCACTCCGCGGCCCCTCGGCCCCTCATCTCCTTGCCTCCTTGTCTCCTTGTCTCCTTGTCTCCCCCCCGCCCTACTGCACCTCCACCTCATCATTCAAAATCCGCGTCCCATTCAGCTCCTTCACGCCCACCCGCAGCTTCACCCCCGGGGCGATTTCCGCCGCCGGGAAGCGGTACCGCTTGATCGTCGACCGCCCGGGCGCCAGGTTCGTTACCAGCCGCTCCTGCCGCGCCTGCCCGGGGAGGATCGCGAACGCCGAGTAATCGATCGGCCGGTCGCCGTAGTTCTGGATCACCTGCTGGACGACGATGTCGGCCCCGTCCCGCAGGGCGAGCGTCTGCATGCCCACGTCCGACAGGCCCAGCGTGACCGTGAGCGGGACGGTGAACGTCGACTGGCGGTCGGCCTGCAACACGAAGTTCGCGTCGATCGTCTTGGGCCCGCCGGACGAGTTGTACGGGAACTCGATCGCCAGCGTCTGCTCGAAGATCTCGCCCGGGTTGAGACTGAACGAGTGCGTCGGCGGGTTGACCGTCCACCCGGCCGGGCCCTTGAGCCGCACCGAGCCGCTGATCGCCGTCTTGTACGGGTTGACGAAGCGGACCTTTCGCGAGTGGGCCTGGAAGCTCGACTCGATGAGCGGGCGGTCGATCGCGACGGACGCGCGGAGCTGGGCGAGCGGCCCGTCGATGTCCACCAGGATCACCGGCAAATTCCCGAGCGTCAGCCGCGTCGTCCCGGCCGAGCGGGCGTCCGTCGTCGCCAGCAGGGGGGCGGCGTTCCCCCACAGGTCGAGGCGCGTCGGGCGGTCGCCGAGGTTGATCGGCAGCTCGCGCGTCGCGCCCCCCGCCGACAATCCGCGGTCCCACAACACGAGGATGCCCTGCCCGTCGCGGTCGAACAAAAACGCCTCGACGTTCTCGGCGATCGGCACCCGCCCCTTGAACACGGCCCCGCCGAGCGTCGTCAGCAGCGTCCGGGCGATCAGGAACATCTCCTGCGGCTGCTTGACGACCCCGTCGTCGTCGCGCGTCACCGTGAACGGCAGCGGCACGTCGATCCGCGTCGCGTCCGCCGCCAGCGCGTACGTCAGCCGCTGCGCGTAGTCGCGGATCTGCACCTCGCGCCCGTACTGAGCGCGGTCGAGCGGTTGGAGCGTGAGCGAGAGGCTCGGCGGCTTCCGCGCGGCCGTCGTCGACTGGCGGTTGGCGGCCGCATTGGCCGAGCCGAGGTCGGCCACGTACAGCGGCACCTGGTTCGGCAGCACCGACGGCGGGATCGACAGCGCGATCGTGGCCGGGGCGGCGGCGTCGAGCTCGTACCACGCCGGCCACGGCATCGACAGATCCGGGCGGTGCACGAGCTTGGAGAACTCGGCGTGGACGGCCGCGTACACCCGCCGCATGCCGGGGTCCGTCACGAACGCGTCGGTCCCGTCGGCCCCGAGCTGCCAGTAGTCCAGGTGCGACGCGTGCCGGGCGATCAGTTGCGCCAGGCGCGGCTGCCAGTCGTCGGGCGCGGCCCTGAGGATCAGCGGCCAGACGGAGTCGGCCTGCATCGCCTTCGCGGTCTCGGCCGCCGTGCTGCGGAACGCGCGGACCGCGTCCGACTGCCTCTGCCGGGCCAGCAGGGGGTCGGCGATCGGCGGCGGCAAATCGACCAGGCACGCCGTCGGGACGATCTTCAATTCCTGCAGCCGGACCAGCATGTTGTCGAACGCGGCCGGGTCCATCGTGTCCACGTCCGCCGACCGGCTCCAGACCGCCAGCTTCACCCGCCCCGCGCCCAGCACCGGCAGGATCTCCGGCAACTCGCCCCACCCGTCGAACGGCAGGTCCGTCGCGATCACGCCGAACCGGTTGGCGGGCTGGATCGGGAACGGCGCGCTGTCCGGCAGGACGATGAAGTCGAGCCGCTGGTCGCCCACGTATTGGCCGCGCGACGACATCACCATCGTCGCCGAGTACCACCCGGCCGGCAGGTCGGGGACGACGATCGCCAACCGCTTGCGGCCCGGTCCGAGCGTCTCGGCGGCAGCGAGCTCGAACGCGCCGCTCCGCTGGTAGACCTTCTTGCCCGCGGCATCGTGCACGAACAGCTGGGCGGCCAGGTCATCCGTGTACCGGTCGGAGACGAGCACGGTCATGCGGAGCGGCTCGCCCTGCCGGAACAGGTTGCCCGGGCGGTCGGTATTGATCCGGACGCGCGGCACCTGGGAGACGGTGATGTCGTCGAACCAGGCCGAGCCGCGGATGTCCTGGGGGAAGATCGCGCGCTTCCCCAGCGTCGACGGCGCGTGGGCCGCGGGTTGCAGCAGGGCCAGCTCGATCACCAGCGAGTGGGGCGTCAGTCCCCTGGCGCCGGCCTTCGGCGCGTCGGCGGACAGCTCGACGTGCAGCCGCTGCCACGTCTCGTCGTCGTCGAACCGGGCGGCGTACAACTCGGAGTGGCGGACGCTGGCGGGAATCTGGCGGCCGTCGACGTCCACCAGGTACGCCGAGATGCGGGCGCGGGCGTGGGGCAGGCGGGTCGTGCGGACGTAGCCTTCGACGCGGTAGTGCGCGCCGTCGCTGACGCGGATCTGGCCGGCGTCGTAGCGGTAGACGAGGGAGCCGCCGTTGAGGTCGAACCGGAACGCGTACTTGCCGCCGCGCGGGCGGTCCGTCGCCAGCCGGCCGTTGACGTAGTGCGGCAGGCCAGCGCCCTCCACCTTGTTCCAGTGCATCGGGAGGTCGTCCGCGTTGCCGAGCGGCCGCTCCTCGAAGTCGAACGTCCGCAGGACGCGGTTGATCTCCGCCGGCTGGGCGAGTGCGCTCAGGGAGAGCGTTAGGCAGGCGAGAATGGAAAGGGGGCGCAGGGGCACTGGCATGGATTGTTATCGGACGTCGGTCGGCCCGGACTTTAGCCCGTTCGGGAAATGGTTGCGCGGTTGGAGGAGGCTCGATCTCGGTTACAAATGGCCGAGTGCGGGATTGGCCTTTCGACATCATCGGCCAGCGTGACTGGGACGCATGGGTCCTGGTCTGTGTCGCCGCCGCGCTCGTGTTGATCGCGTACGCGGCGATCAATCGTCCGTGGCGGACGACAAGCGGGCTGCTCGTCATGCCGCTGATTCTCGCCGGCGTGGGCGGGACGGTGCTGGTCGTCGCCGTGCCCGCACTCCACGACCGGTTCGTCGGCATGTTCTGGACGCTCGGCACGCTCGTCCTGGTGTCGCTCACGTTTTACCTGAACCTGTCGCCCCGACTCGGCGCAGGCCGGATCGCCGTCCTCGTCGCCCTCCGCTCGGTCGCGCTGGCGATGCTCGTCACCATGCTCTTCGACCCGATCGTCCGCTGGACGGCCAAGCCGGCGCCCGAACGCCCGCTGATCTTCGTCATCGACGCCTCCGGCTCCATGAGCTTCCCCGACGTCCAGAACGGGCCGACCCGGCTGCAATCGGTGTGGCGGGTCCTCAAGCCGGAGCTCGGCCGGGTGAACGAAAGCTTCGTACCACAGTTCTACACCTTCTCGGCGGGGCTGGACGAGCTCAAGGATCCGGACGACCTCGCGAGCCTTCAGCCGGCGGGGAAGGCGACGGACATCGTCGCGGCGATGAACGCGGCGGGCGAAAAGGCGACTTCCGGCTCCCGCGCCGCGTTCGTGCTGATCTCCGACGGGATCGACAACGCGTCGCCGAGCGTCGCCGGGGCGCTGCGGTACTTCTCGTTCCCGATCCACACGGTGCTGGTCGGGTCCGAGCAGGCCGAGGGCGCGACGATGGCGAACATCGCCGTATCTAACGTGGAGGCGAGCGACGACTTCGTCGTGGGCCACGAAACCGTCGTTCGCGCTACGGTGAAGTCGTCGGCGTTGTCGGGCCGGGTGGTCGACGTGCGCATGGCCCCGGTCGACTCGACCGGCAAGCCCGTCGGAGAAGTGCGGGCGGAGAAACTCGTACTCCAGCCGAGTGCGGAGGGGCAGGCGGTCGAGCTCAGGTACACGCCGCGGGGCGCGGGCGTCCACCGGCTCGCGGTGTGGGTCGACCCGGTGCCCGGCGAGCGGAGCACCGTCGACAACCGGCAGGAGTTCCAGGGCCTGGCGCTGGACCCGCGGATCAAGGTGCTGTACGTCGAGGGGCGCGTCCGACCGGAATACACGCAGCTCAACCGGGCCCTAGCGCGCGACCCGAATGTCGAAGTCGCCACGCTGCTGCGGATCCAGCAGGACCGCTTCACCGCCGGCGGCACCGTCGACGGCCAGCGCTTCACGAAGA
>DATHXE010000767.1:0-2040 GCA_035459845.1 Tepidisphaeraceae bacterium
CAGCGGGACAAGTTCGTCGACGACCAGCAGAAGAAGTTCTCGAGCGAGGTCGTGAAGCAGAACGCGGTGATCCACTTGTCGTTGCAGGGGGTTCCGCCCGGGTTCCTGGAGAAGCCGGAGCGGCGGGCGTCGGCGAAGGCCGAGTTCCCGGACGACCGGGGCGACGCGCTGGTGATCCGTTACGTCGGGGACGACCCGAAGGACGTCGACCGGGTCTGGGCGCTGCTGCAGGCAATGCACGTGCAGAACGCGCCGGCGACCGACCAGATGCGCGCCCTGGAGCGGGACATCAAGAAGCTGCGCGCCCAGATCGACCAGGACGCGAAGACGGACGGCGAGCGGGCGCGGCTCAAGGCGACGGTCGACGCGGCGCCGACGACCGAGCAACTCCGGCAGTTGGAATTGTTCGCGGCGACGGCGGCGACGAACTACGACGCCGCCGCCGCGGCCGCCCGGGAAGCCAAGAACCAGCTGTTGCAACTCGAGGCGCAGGCCGGGTCGGACAATAACGGGGGCGGCGGCGCGGCCGCGGTGGCCCCGGCGGCCGACCCCGAGCTCGCCAAGCTCCGGAAGGACATGGAGGCGGCGGCGACCAGCCTGGCGGCGGCGAAGTCGCGGGCGAGCGAGGAGGCCGACGCCAAGCGGAAGGCGCTCGACCAGGCGATCGAGTCGTTCCAGCAGGACGCGGCGGGCATGGCCAAGGCCGACCCGCAGCTCGCCCAGTACGTGACGGCGGTGCAGCAACTCCAGGAGCGCACGCACAAGCTGGCCGGCGACCTGATCGCGGCGCACCAGACGACGCACCAGCAACTGTCGGGGATGAAGAAGGACCTGGACGAGGGCGTCGCCACGCAGCGGAACGAGGCTTGGGCGAAGGACGAGGGGCTCGCCCAGCTCCGCACGCTACAGGAGTTCGCGAAGCGGACGCTGAACGTCGCGCTCGCCGAGCAGTCGGGCATCGCCGCCGATTCGCCCGACATCAAGCGGGCCCGGGCCGCCCTGGAAGACGTGAACGTCAAAATCGAGGCGCGCAAGGCGGAGGTCCGGGTCGACCCGGTGGTTGTGAAATTCGCGGGCCAGCTCGAAGAGATGATGAAGGTGACCAAGGAGCGGCTCGAGGCCGACCGCAAGCGGATCGAGGCGGAGATCAAGGAGCAGGAGGCGGCGTTCGCGCGGAGCGGTGTGGCGGAGAAGCTGCCGGAGTCGCAGCGGGCGCAGGCGGCCGCGCTCAAGGCGAAGCAGGACCAGATCAACGCGCTGCGGAAGGAGTACGCGGCCGCGCTGGAGCAGAAGACCGCGGACGCGAACCTGGCGGTGCGGGAGATTGAGGGGCGGGTCGCGAAGCTGCGGGCCGCCGTGGACGAGCGCAACCGCGTGCTGGCCGCGCAGGGCGCACAGAACGTGAACCAGGAGAAGGCGCAGGAACTGGCGAAGAAGCGGCAGGAAGTGGCGGCGACCGAAGAACAGGCGGCGGCGGCGCGCAAGACGTACCTCGAGCGGAACCGGGCGCTGACCGACGCGGTCGCGGCGCGGGAGCTCGTGGCCAAGGCGCGGGAGGACCTCGAGGCGTACGACCAGAACTTCGCCCGCCGCGAGGAGAAGTCGAAGCAGGACGCGCTGACGCTGTCGACGAAGGAAGAGGAGCGGCGGCGGATGGTGACGCCGGTCGAGCCCCGAAAGGGCGACGCCCGCGAGGTCGAGCGGCGCGACGACCGCCTGGTTTACGCCCTGGGGGCGTCGGCGGGCGTGGCGGTGCTGTTCTGCCTCGTGCTGCTGCTCACGGGCGCGCTCGGCGGCGGGCACCAGATGGTCGAGGCGGCGGCGGTCGAGCCGGAGGCGGCTGACGAACTGGCGTTCGGCCAGCCGGGCTACGGCGACGGCGGCCGGGTCGCGATCGAGCCGCTGGAGACCGGGGCCCCACTGACGGACAAGGCGCGGCGCGGGCGGACGGGGCGGTGAGGTGATCGGCGCGGGCCGGGGGGTGTCGACTCTTTTGGCTGATGTGTTAAGAGCGAACACGCCGGGGCAGCACAGGCTTCA
>DATHXE010000768.1:0-3480 GCA_035459845.1 Tepidisphaeraceae bacterium
CCCAGTGGTGATTGAATCCGATGCGGAGTGCAGTCGGCGTTCGATCTTGAAATCGAACGCCTCGGGGGCATGCCCACGCCCGCGAACGCGCTATTGCGCGTTTAACGTGATCTGGCGCGGTGCGAGGGCATGGCACCCTGAGCGGAGCCGTCAGGCGGTGGCCTTCGCGGACAGCAATTCGTTCCGCCGGGCTTCGAGGGTCGCCTTCAGGCCGGGGGCGAGCTCGTCCTTGTACATCTCCGCCAGTTCGCTGATGCGGAGCCAACTCCGCTCCTGGGTCAGGGCGTCGTCGGGGACCATTGGGTTGTCGTCGCGGTAGCCGCGGAGGTGCTCGACGATCGTGTCGTCGGCGTGCAGGTGGTAGCTCTTGCCGAGCAGGGCGCGGAGCTCGATCAGGAGCCGGCCGAGCATGTTCTCGCCGGTGCCGTCGGGCGCGTGCCAGAACGGGTCGGCGCCCTCGGCGGTGTTCATCGGGAACTTTTCGTTGGTCGCCAGCAGTTTGGCGCGGAGCTCGGGGTTGGAGAACTTCGACAGGAGGAGCTTGCGCATCAGCGGGACGCGCTTTTCCTCGTCCCACTCGCGCTGCATGTTCAGGCGGAGCTTGTCGTGCAAGTCCTTGGCGGCAGAGAGGGCGGCGTCGACCGACTCGAACCGCTGGCCGTCGTGGTAGACGGCGGCGGGGAAGTCGTTGGCGAGCCAGGCGTTGTCGCCGGTGAAATCGGTGATCTTTTCGACCGTGCGGGGCGACGGGGCGGCGGCAACGTCGGGCTTGGGCTTGATCGGGACGAACCGCTTGGGGGCCTTGTCGCGGGGGGAGGCGGACGCCGGCCCGCCGGTCTTTCGCGCCGCTCGGGCGCGAGCGGACGGGGTCGCCGTGACTTCGTGCCGGCGGTACTGGGCGTTCAGCCGGTTCACGACGTCGTCGGGCGGGACCATGAACGTCTTGGCGTCCGACCAGGAGTCCCCGTCCCAAACGTACTTGCGGCCCTCGAAATCGACCTCGCTCATCTCTTCCATGACGTATTTTCCCGGTGTGGCGTACGCGTGCGCGATCCTTCGTCCAAACGACGTCGCCCCTTGGTCAGGGGCGGATGGTCCACAATGCCGGAGGATGGGGGGCGAGTCAATATCGAATTCCGCGCGGCGTGATATCATGCCGGCTCACTTCGGAGGATTTACGCCATGCACATCGCGATTCGGTTGCTGCTCGTGCTCGTCGCCGCGCTGGGGGTCACGTCGGCCCGTGCGGCGGAGGGGAAGAAGCCGCTCAAGGTGGCGATGTACTCGGGGTCGAAGGAGTACGACTCGGCGGGGTCGCTGGCCAAGCTCAAGAAGGTGTTGGAAGAGCAACTCGGCGCGACGTGCACGCTGAATATCGTGGAGGAGAAGGGGACGTCGCTGGCGGGCGTGGACGATTTGGAGACCGCGGACGTCGCGGTGTTTTTCACGCGGCGGGTGTCGCTGGCGCCGGACCAGCTTGCGAAGGTCAAGAAGTTCGTCGAGTCGGGGAAGGGCGTGGTCGGGATCCGGACGGCCAGCCACGGGTTTCAGACGTGGCTGGAGTTCGACGCGAAGGTGCTCGGGGGGTCGTACGGCAACCACTACAAGTTGGACGCGCCGGCCGACGTCGTGATCGAGGAGAAGGGGAAGGACCACCCGGTGATGGCGGGCGTGCCGGCGTTCAAGACCGTGGGCAAGATGTACAAGAACCCGAGGCTGGCGGACGACGTGACGCTGCTGCTGACGGCCAAGGCGAAGGAGTACAGCGAGCCGGTGGCGTGGGCGCGGGAGGCCGTGGCGGGGGAGCGCGGGCGGGTGTTTTACACGTCGCTGGGGGTGCCGGGGGATTTCGACGACGCGGCGTTTCAGAAGCTGATGATGAACGCGGTGCGGTGGACGGCCCGGTGAGGGGCGCATCCACGCGTTCGTGCCCATACCCGTCCACGTTTAGCCGCGACCCGAAGGGCGAGCTTCAGGCGAGTCCGTAGGCGAGCGCGTTCGGTTCCCGGCGATCGTGAGCGCCCCTAGTTCCCGATTGCCCGCGCGTACGACGCGAGCAATTGCGCCGCAAAACGTTCCTCACCGAACGCGGACACCGCGCGGTCGCGAGCTGCGGCGCCGATTTTGGCACGCAGGTCCGCATCACTCGCGAGCCGACCTATGCGGTCGGCGAGGGCGGACTCGTCGTTGGGCGGGAAGGTGAGGGCACTGACGTTGTCCTGGACGATCTCAAGGGCGCCACCGGCGGCGGAGACGATCACCGGTTTTCCGCAGGCCATGGCCTCGACGATCGTGAGGCCGAAGGGCTCGGGCTTGGTGCTGGCGTGGACGACGACGTCGAGGCCGCGATAGGCGGCGAGCGGGTCGGGTTGGAAGGGGACGAAGCCGACGCGGCGGGCGATGCCGAGTTGCTCGGCGAGGGCTTTGAGCTCGCCCTCGGACCACTGGGAGCCGGCGGTGTGGTAGATGGGGCCGCCGATGATGAAGAAGCGGAGGGCGAGGGCGGGGTTGCGGTGGGCAGCCTTGGCGGCGGCGCGGAGGAAGAGGTCCTGGCCCTTCCAGCGGGCATAGGTGGCGATCAGCCCGACGCGGATCACGTCCGTCCCTAGCGGGGGGAGGCCGGCGAGGCGGTCGAGGGCGTTGGGGTCCGATTCGCCGGGGGTGAAGCGGTCGGTGTCGATCGCGTTCATCACCACGTCGATGGGGGTGCGCGGGAGAACGGGTTGGGCGTCGGTGGCGACGGCTTGGGAGATCGCGATCGCGCGGCGCGTGCGGCCCGAGGTCCACTTGAGGGCCTTCGAGGCGGTCTTGCGCTGGCCGACGAAGTCGTGGAGGTGCCAGACGATCGGGGCGCGGGGTTTGGCGGCCCAGAGGAGCATGTGGGTTTTGAGGCCGTTGGAGTGCACGAGGTCGGGGCGGGAGGCGTCGACGGCGGTTTTGAGCTGTTTGGTGTAGCCCCAGGCGGCGGGGACCAGCGTGAGCGTGCGGGCGAGTGTGGCGAGTGCGCCGGCGTCGCCGGTGGCGGCCATGGCTGGGGGCATGGGAAGGACGGCGGCGGTGGCGCCGAGGGCGCGGGCGTGGTCGAGCAGGGGGCCTTGGGTGCAGGCAATCAGGTGGGCGGCGTGACCGGCGCGGACGGTGGCGCGGATGGCGGTGAGTAGGACGCGCTCGGCGCCACCGAGGCCGCCGACGGGGTTGACGAACGTGAGGCGCATGTAGAGGGGGTTATCGGCTAAGAGCCGTGGCACGGGCTACCAGCCCGTGCAGAAATGAAGGTTCGTCCGAAGACATTGACTCACGGGCTGGTAGTCCGTGCCACGTGGATCCCGTGGTACGCCGCCGCGATCACTCGCGCGTGTTCGGCCCAGGAGAACTTGGCGGCTTGTGCGAGACGTGTATGGCGATCAGGCGGTTGTAGGTCGCCGCGGAGGATGGCGGTGACGATTTCGGCCCAGGCGTCGGGATCGCCGACGGGGGCGT
>DATHXE010000769.1:0-1606 GCA_035459845.1 Tepidisphaeraceae bacterium
TTTCGCCGCCCGATGATAACCGGCTGGCATGTTGTCGCCAGACTAACTTTGCCATTGCCGCGCATTAACGTAGTTGGTAATGTCCGATCGCACACATGAGCGGGCGCGTCACGCCGACACGCCCGGTGGGCCTGGGGTATAGTTTCCCCACATCTCGCGTCCGCCGTACGTTCGCCGTGGCCGCCGATTCTCGCGACAACCGACGACCTGTGCCGCCCCAGACGCCTCTCGAATCCCTGACGCAAACGCTGCCGGTGCACCCGGCGCATCCGCCCCATCGACACCCGGCCGGGGGGTTGGGCGGGACCGTTTTCCGAGAGGTTCCGGCCCGTACGCCGCGCGAGTCGTACCGCGGCGCCGAACACGCGCTGGCGAAGGCGAAGGCGCACCTGCTGTCGCTCCAGCGGCTCGACGGCCACTGGTGCGGCGAGCTCCAGGGCGACTCGATCCTCGAGTCGGAGTTCATCCTCCTCAAGTTCATCCTCGACCAGGATGACGACGCGAATTTGCCCGCGATCGCCAACTACCTGCGCTCGCTCCAGGGCGCGGACGGCGGGTGGGCGATGTACCCGGGCGGGAACGCCGACCTGTCGGGCACGGTCAAGGCATACTTCGCGCTCAAGCTGATGGGGGACGACCCCGCCGCGCCGCACATGGTCGCCGCCCGCGAGCTCGTGCGCGCGCTGGGCGGCGCGGAGAACTGCAACACGTTCACGCGGTTCTTCTTCGCCGGCCTCGGGCAGATCTCGTACGACGCGTGCCCGTCGATCCCGCCGGAGGTCGTGTTCTTCCCGAAGTGGCTCTACTTCAACCTGTACCACGTCTCGGCGTGGACGCGCACGATGATCCTGCCGCTGGGGATCGTCGTGAGCCTGCGCTACACGCGCCGCAGGCCGCTGCGGGCGGACCAGCGCGTCGACGAGCTGTACATCGACAAGGTCGCGGCCAACCGGCTGGGCGAGCCGTTCCGCGGCATCCCGCGAACCTGGCGGCACGTCTTCCTGCTGATCGACCGGATGCTGAAGCGGTACGAGGAGTCGCCGGTGCCCGCGCTGCGCGAGAAGGCGATGAAGAAGGCCGAGCGGTGGCTGCTGAACCACCTCGACGGCTCCGAAGGGCTGGGGGCGATCTTCCCGCCGATGGTGTACATCCTGATCGTCTTCCGGGCGCTGGGGTACCCGGACGACCACCCGCGCGTGACGCAGGCGCACAAGCATCTGGAAGACCTGTTCATCCGCGAGGGTGACGAGATCCGCATTCAGCCGTGTTTCTCGCCGGTATGGGACACGGGGCTGTCGCTGCAGGCCTTGGCCGAGACGGGGATCGCGCCCGACTCGCCCGCGGCGAAAATGGCGACGCAGTGGCTGCTCGGCAAGGAGTGCCGCAACCCGGGAGACTGGGTGCGCAACTGCCCGGGCGTGGAAGAGCCGACCGGCTGGTTCTTCGAGTACGCCAACCCGCACTACCCGGACATCGACGACACGGCGATGGTCGTGATGGCGCTCAAGCGCGCCGGGGGCAAGGCGGCGGAGGCGGCGGTCGAGCGCGGGGTCAAGTGGATCCTGGCGATGCAGAACCTGGACGGCGGGTGGGCCGCGTTCGACCG
>DATHXE010000770.1:0-2172 GCA_035459845.1 Tepidisphaeraceae bacterium
CCGCCTGCGGCGCCGGCCCCTCTTTCGCGCACCCCACCGCTACCGCGATCCCAAGGCACACCACCGCCGACATCCCCATCATCCGACGAATTCGCACGAGCGCTCCTTCTCTGTTGGCCTACATTCCGGCGCGAGACGTGATGCCCCTGATACTACCCCCGCGCTCAGGGCGCGCAAACGCCACCCACTCCCGCTGTGCTTCCCACCGATTCGCAGGCTACTTCACGTTCGCGATCGGAATCTTCTGCCCCGCCCCCGGCGGCTGTTTCGGATCATCAAACATCGACGCCGTCACCCGCTCCCCCGCCAGGTTGTCCCTGTGCAGGTTCACGTGGTAGATCGCCGCGAGTTTGTCGTCCAGCCGCACGATCACGAACCCCTGCGCCTTGCTCGCGTCCACCTTGTACCACCCGCCCGCGTTACGCTCCCACCGTACGCTCCGCGACCACTGCGCCGAGTTGATCCCGACCCGCATCACGTCCCCCTTCCCGCCCGACTCCGCCCACTTCTGCTTCACCAGCCCGACCAGCGCCTCCTTGTCCGCCCCGGCGTACGTTTCGTCCGGCGGCCGATTCGCCTGAATGATCTGCGCCTCCATCGTGGCGCGGTGCATCGCGACCCGGGCCGTCGCCGCCTCGATCTTGAGCAGGCCCGCCTTCGCCGCGTCGGGCGCGACCGCAGCGAGCACGTTGTTGATCGCCCGCGCTCGCCGCAGCGCGTCGTTCACCCCGCCGTGCTCGCCGAAGAACCCGACCTTCTTCTCCGCCGCCCCCTGCTCCGCCAGTTTCTCCGCGCGGTCGGCCGACTCTTCCACCGCCTTGGGCCCCTCGGCCGCGTACCGTTTCACCTCCGCCTCAAACGCCCCGAACACCTGATCGAACCGCCGCAGCACCCCGTTCATCTCGTTGGCCTCGGCCGTCGTCTGCTTCAGCAGGCCCGCGTACTTCGACGCGATCTGTTCGCGCTCCGCGCGCACGGCCGGCACCTGCCGCGCCGCCGCCACGCCCGCCTCCGGGTCCGTCTCCAGCAGGCGCGGGTTGATGTACATCTCGGTGATCTCGCGCAGCCGCGCGAAGTCCGCCTTGAACCCCTCCCCCTGCCCCGCCGCCACCACCTTGTCCAGCCCCGCCTGCACGGCCGCCATCTTCTCCCCCGTCGCCGCCAGCGACGCCGTGATCGGCGCCAGCCGCTCGTACTGCGGCTTCACCTTCGAGTGCGTCACCGGCAATTGTTTGAACCGCACCTCGGCAAACCCGAACTGCCGCAGCGCCTCCTTGTGGTCGGCCGCCAGTTGCTTCACATCCTGCAACTGCACCGACGCATCTCCCGGCTTCATCTTCGCCACGCGCTCGGCGAGCGCCTTGGCCATTCCCTCCACCCGGTCGAGTTGCGAGCCCGCATCCTTGAGCGACTGCTCCTGCCGGTAATCCAGCCGCTTCTCGCCCGCCCGCGCCTCCCCTGCGACCGAACCCACGACGACACCGACGACCGCGACCCACGACGTGATCGACCGCACCATGTTTCCTCCGGTTCAGTATTGCAAGACGCCCCCAGCATACCCCGCAAGAAGCGTAAACGCATCGCGTTTCTGTCTCCGCCGTTCGTCCGCATTCACCCCGCCCGAAACGTCAACCCGTAACACAGGAACGCCTTGTTCAACCCGAGGTGCCAAACCCAGGGCCGCGTCACCTCGATCTCGCGCCCGCCCGCCGCGCGTACCGCCGCCGTCATCTCCGCCGGCGCGAGTCCCCGGAACCCCTTCTCCTGCTCAATGACGTTCCGCATGAGCCCCGGCCACTCCGCCTCGCTCGCCCGCTCGAGGCCCGGCACGCGCGTGCTCGCCGCCAGGTCGCACACGATCACCCCCCGCCCGCCCGGCCGCAGCAGCGCCGTCATCTCCCGCAAGTGCCGCCGCCCGATCGCCGCCTGCAACCCCGACCACGACGGGTGATTCCCGCCCAGAACGTCCCGCACGCCACACCACAGTTGTGACAGAACGCAGGGCGATAGCACCAGATCAAAGCGACCGCGCAGCGGCTCGATCCCATCCGCACTCGCCGAACCCCGCGCCCTCTCGCCAATCAGAACGACGCCACCCTCTCCCCCCCTCTCCTTGTCCCCCCCTCTCCCCTTCTCCGCGACTTCAATCGCCTGCCGCGCCACTTCCTCCGG
>DATHXE010000771.1:0-2047 GCA_035459845.1 Tepidisphaeraceae bacterium
GCACTCCGGACACCGGTCGGGTGTGGCCCGGAGGTCGTACTCGCAGGTGGGGCAGGGGAGCGAGCCGTCCGCGCCCCGGCGGGGGAGGCGACGCCGCCGCCGCCACTTGACGAAGGCGACCAGCGGCAGGAGCGCGGTGGCAGCGACGATCCAACCGTAGTGAACGGCGACGATCACGCCGCGCGGGACGGAATCGGTCGTCTCGACCGAAAAGCCGAACTGCGGCCCACTGTAGGAAAACGAGTACCACGTACGGCGCGTCTCCCCATAGGGGCCGGGCGACGGCATCTGGGTCACGAGCGAGGTTCGGTTGGCGGACCCGACCTCGACCAGGGAACTGCCCGACCTGACGTGGACGTAGCGTGCGACGTAGTAGGCCGGTGCGCCGCCGGAGCGCTTTCTCGGAGGCGGAATTGGCGGGACGTACCGGACGTCCGACACGTACCCCGCTTCGTCCCACCACCAGTTGCTCCGCGCCCAGAGCGCGGAGGCCGTCAGGCAGAGGACGAGCGACGCGCCCGTCGCCGCGCCGATGGACCACCGCCAGACTCCTCGCACCATGCGGGCGAGTGTACCACGTTCATTCCGCGCCGGCCGTCGCACCCGGAGGCGCAAGGCCCGGCCCGCCATCCCGTGGGGAGGGTGTCGCGGGGGGGGCTCGGGTGCCTGATTGAGAAGTTCCCGTGCCCGCCTGAGGAGTTCAAGCCCGCGTCTGAGGAGCTCAAGCCCGCGCCTGAGGAGCTCACGCCCGCGCGTGAGGGACTCACGCCCGTGCCTGAGGAGCTCAAGCCCGTGCGTGAGGAGCTCACGCCCGGGCCTGAGGAGCTCACGCACCCGCGAGAATGATTTTCGCGGGGCGGTTATATGACGTTGGGCGGGCCGGAAGGGGCGATTTCGCGGGTTGCGGGGCTGGGCGCTCAGGTGGGTTCGTCGGCGGGCCGATCTGGGGGATGGGCGGTGTCCGCAGGCGGTGGCCGGGGGGGCGGATCCTGTAACGATTCATGGATGGGCACGGGGGTGGCCTGCGCGCTCGAGGCGTTGGTCGGGGTGGGTCGCGCGTTCCCGGGATCGGGGCTGACACGGGTATCGCCTTACGGCGGTACCCATGCCACGAGGGTTCCCGTTCGGGACGATTCGTGTTCGTTCGTGGTTCGAACGTCGGACGGCGCGCGGGTTGGCCTCCGGCGGCCCCCCCATTTCCACGGGCAAGATGCGCAAGATGCCCATGCCACGGTGAAGCGTGCCCTCCGCGCCGTGCGCACGGAAGCCGGCCCCATCATCCGACCCTGCCGGCTCACTGCTTCGGCCCGCCGCCGCCGCCCCCCCCGCGCTTGAGGCCCGCCGCCTTCGCCTCCAGCTTCGCCGCCGTCGCCCGGTCGGCGGGCTTGGTCTTCTTGTACGCCGCGACCAGCGCCTCGGCCGGCGGGGCGGTCGTCATCGCGTCGGCCATCGCGGTCGCGGTCGCCGCGGCGTCTTCTTGCCCCGCCAGCGCCTTGGCGAGCCGGGTCGTCGCGTCGCCCATGCGGTCGGCGGCCGCGAAGTTCGCGTACGCGAGCGCCGCGTCCGCGTCGGTCGGCTCGTCGTCGCACGCCCGCGTGTACGCGTCCAGCGCCTCGGTCTTCTTGCCCTGCTTCTCCAGCGCCTTGCCGAGCGACACCAGCGTCTTGCAGTCCTCGCCCAGCAGGTCCAGGTACTTCCGGCAGCTCGCCTCGGCCTCTTTGTGTTTGCCCAGCTCGTTGTACGAGTCGGCCCGCAGGCTGTGCACGGCCACCAGGTCCGGCTGGAGCTGCTCCGCCTTGTCGTAGATCGCCAGCGCGCCGTTGTGGTCGTTCCGCGCCGCTCGCGTGACGCCCTTGCACATCATCACCAGCGCCTTGATCGGCGTCGGGAAGCCCACGTTCTCGAGCCCGGCGACGATCTGCTCCGTCTTGTCGATGTCCCCGCTGCCCATCGCCTGGATCATCTGCTGGATCTGCGGGGCCTGGTTGACCCACGCCGGCGGCCCGCCGGCCAGTCCGCCCGCCAGCATCCCGCCCATCAGCGTCGA
>DATHXE010000772.1:0-2072 GCA_035459845.1 Tepidisphaeraceae bacterium
ACCTATCTTTGGGGCCGCTGGTGGGTTATAGTGTCGGGCGCTGGGTGGGATGTCCGTGCGGCGAACCCGTCGGTCTTCACTCGGTGCATAGGTTCGGGCGAAGCCGCATCGTATCGGCGCCTCCCGCCGTCCGAACCGCCAGGCCCTTTCATGGCACGTACCCCTGCCCGTCCTGATGGGGCCGTTTTGAGAGCCGCCCGCATGATGCGGGCGGTTCTTTCTCTAAGGGCCGGTCTCCGCCGCCGCCATGGCGGCGCCCTGGAGGATGTCCGATTCGCTGACCTCGATCTCGTCGAGCCCGAACGAACGGATCGACTCGACGAGAATTGTCACGCCCGCGACGATGGTCGGCGCGCGGTCGGGGTGGAGCCCGGTGACCTCACGGCGCTCCTCGACAGGCAGGGCGGCGAGCATGGCCTGGATCCGCTCCGCGGCCGCGAGGCTCACGCGGTAGCCGTGGACCTTCTCGGGGTCGTAGGGGTCGAGCTCCTGGTCGATCGCGGCCAGCGTCGTGGCCGTGCCCGCCACGGCGATTCCCTCTGTCGTCTCCTCGCGGTGCCGCGACGGCACCTGCTCCTCGATCACGCGGTGCACGTCGGCGGCGAGCGCCTCGAGCTCCTCGTGCTCCGGCGGGTCGCTGTGGAGGAAGCGCTCCGTGTGTCGCACCGAGCCCATCTGTGTCGAGACGTGAAACTCGGGTGCGGCGTTCGGCGACCCGACGACGTACTCGGTCGAGCCGCCGCCGATGTCGATCACCATCGTCGTCGCGGGCGACTCCGCAGCGGGCGTCCTTCCGCTGGTCGCTCCGAGGAAGGTGAGCCGCGCCTCCTCGTCGCCCGAGATCGTGCGCGCGTCGATGCCGAACCGCTCGTTCAGCTCGTCGCGGAAGTTGGGGCCATTGGAAGCGTCGCGCATCGCGCTGGTGGCGACAGCGATCGTCTCCGCGACGCCCTCGCGATCCATCACCTCGCGGTAGTTCGCGAGCGCTGAGCGAACCCGGTCCATCGCCTCGTCCGCCAGCCGGCCGCTCGCGTCGACACCCTGGCCGAGGCGCGTGATCGTCGTCTGCTTGTCGAGCTCGGTGA
The DNA here is from genome assembly GCA_035459845.1 of Tepidisphaeraceae bacterium. Lineage (GTDB taxonomy): Bacteria > Planctomycetota > Phycisphaerae > Tepidisphaerales > Tepidisphaeraceae > DASPKW01. The sequence continues at coordinate 1,086 of DATHXE010000772.1, forward strand.
GGACGCCATCGGCCACGTCGGCCACGAGCAGCCGGGTGGTGTTCGTGCCGAGGTCGACGACTGCGACGCGCATGGGCGGGCACCGTAGCGCGCCGCGGCGTTACTCGAGCGGCTCGCCCCTGGCGATCCGGCCGCGGCGCACCGTGAACACGTAGGGGGCGCGCTCCTCCAGCTCGATCCCGCTGGCGCGGCCGCGCATGCGGGCGCTGATCGTGCCGACGACGCGGCCGTCCTCGTCCTCCTCGAGCTCTACCGGGTCACGCCGGACCTCGGAGAAAGCCTCGAATTCGGCCTCGAGCAGGCCGCGCAGCGCATCGACGCCGCGGACGACTGACGGATTCAGGACCGACTCCGGCAGGTGCCACTCGACATCCGGGCTCAGGTACAGGGCGCCCTCGTCGAGGGCACGGCGGTTGAACGCGCCGAAGGCGGCGCGCACGACGTCCGCCGGCGCCATACGGTCGTCGCTCTGGGGTACCTCCGCCTGCATAACATCAGCAGCGTGGCAGCTGAGGTGGCCTCAGCACATCGGGGATCTCCCCTATTTGACCCCCTGACTTGGGCCCCGTTGACGCTCAGCCGCGCGATGGCTAGATTCGTAGGTCACGCCGCGGGGTGGAGCAGTCAGGTAGCTCGTCGGGCTCATAACCCGAAGGTCGCGGGTTCGAATCCCGCCCCCGCTACTCACGGAACCCCTGCAAACGCGCAGGTTCTGTTCGTTCGGTGCAGGTAGGCGCCGGCGTCGCGGGCACCCATCGGGCACCAATCCGTCGAGCGAGCTGACCCTGGGCACCACCTCCCCTCGCCCCCCGAGGGAAACCTCTGGGACTGTCGCTCGTGGTGCGCGCCGGCCATTTCTCACACGCCTCGGCCCCTCCGGGATACTGGGCGGGCGATGTCGCAGGAACTCGCCAAGGCTCCTGCGGGAACACCCGAGCGCGACCTGCTTGATCGCCTGGTGGTACGCGTACCCGCCCTCGCAGGCTT
>DATHXE010000773.1:0-8847 GCA_035459845.1 Tepidisphaeraceae bacterium
TCCGGCGCGCCCCGGGTCAACGGCCACGCCTGCGGCGCCGCAGGCGTTCCCGGCGGCACCCGCCGCGCCCCCACGTTCTTCCGCGCGTCCGCGATCGCCGGGTCCGGCAGCGACCCGTCCGCCGGCGGGTGCACGGGCGGGGGCGTCGGTGTCGACGGCGCGGCCCCGCCCCGCGCGGCCCCCTCCCCGGGCGCAGACGACGACGGGTCCGACGATTCGGGCTTACGGTCTTCCATGACGTCCTCGTAAAGCGGGTTAGCTCGGTCGAGCCGGATCACCCCAAAGACTACCGCGCCACCCATACCGATGCGAGCGAGCCCTTAAAGCACCGCAGGGCACGCGCAGGTGCGGCGCAACACCATCATGCGCTTTCACCGGCCGCTTGCGGCTTAGCGACTGAAAAGCGAACTGCTCCTCAAACCCCCACTCTGTCCCTCTGTGTGCTCTGTGGCAATTCCTCCGCGTCACACGATCGGCGCCCGCCCCAGCGACCGCCGAATCACCGTGATCTGCCCCGCGTGCATCGACAAGTGCGTCACCCCCAGGAACGTCACCAACTGATAGACGTTCCCGAACATCGGGTGCGGCTTGGGCAGCGCCTCGTCCAACCGTTCCGCCGGCAACCCCCGCACCGCCTCGATGAGCAGATCCCGGTGCACATCGAACAGCGGGAGCAGCCCCGCCACGTCCCCGTACTCCGCCAGTTTCGGGGCCGTCTCGTCCCGCGCGAACCGCGCCTCAAACCCCTCCGGCAGCGCCGGCTGTTTGTCCGCCGGCACGCCGAGCCGCGTCAGTCCGCTCCGCTCGGTCATGATCAGGTGCCCGATGATCCACGCCGCGCAGTTCCCCGCCGGCACCACCCGGTGCAGCAACTCCGCCGGCGTCAGATCGTCCGCGAACCGGTGCAACACCGCTTTCCCCGTCCCCAGCGCCGACACGAGCACGTCATGAGCAGTAGGCATAGTGCCGCGATCATAGACCGCCGCGCGCGACCCGTCGAACCGATGCCCGATCGCGCCGGCTCGCCAAAAACGAAAACCCCGGGACGAATCCCGGGGTTCTCTCTCTTCTTTGCGCCCTTCGCGTCTTTGCGGCATCATTCCGATCCCGCGAGCGCCTTCGCTCACGCGTACGTGATCGTGATGATGTCGCCCTGCCCGAAAATGTTGTCCCCGTCGAGCACGTAGTTCACGGGGTCTGCGATCTCCTGCACCGCCCCGGCGGGGCCGTGCTTCACCGTCACGGTCAGCGTCTTGCCGTTGCCGATCACGAACCGCCCGATGTGCGTCGTCGACAGGGTCACGCCCCACGACCGGAAGAACTCGCCTAGCGTGATCGTGCCGGGGTCGAGGTCGTGGAAGTGGATCCGCCCTTCCTGCCCGGTGTGCACGTGCAGGCGGGCGAACGTGTTGGCCAGGGTGCGGTCCTGGAAGTCGCCGATCCCGCCCTGCAGGACCACGTCCTCCAGGTCGCCGTCGCCGTCGGTGTCGATCTTGACGATCAGGTCCGAGTGGTCGTGGACGGCGTACGAGCTCTCGCCGCCCGAGATCTCGCCCGCCGTCGCCACGCGCGTGTGGTTTTCGATCGGCACGATGTCGCCGGCGGCGCGGTCGGTGATCACGTCGTCCGGGTTGCCGCCGGCGTTCTGCCACCCGCGGTCGTCCAAGATGTCGTTCCCTGCCCCGCCCGTCAGCGTGTCCAGGCCGTTGTTGTCGTTGAGCGTGATCGACTGCCGCCCGCCGACGAGCCAGTCGTCCCCGTCGCCCCCGTTCAGGGAGTCGTTGCCGGCGAAGTTCGTCGGGTTCGCCCCGCCCTGAATGAACAGGACGTCCTCGTTGTCGCCGCCCAGCGTGTCGTCGCCGGCCTCGCCGAAGAGCGTGTCGTCGCCGGCGTCGCCGTAGACCATGTCGTTGCCGATGTACCCGAGCAGCGAGTCGTTGCCCGCCCCGCCCTCGATCAGGTCCTGCCCGCGCCCGCCGAACACCGTGTCGTTCCCGTTGCCCCCGTTGATCGAGTCGTTGCGGCTCGACCCCTTGATCAGGTCGGCGTCGTCCCCGCCGAGGAAGACCGCCCCGGCCAGGCCGCCGGTCAGCGAGTCGTCGCCCGCCCCGCCGGTCAGCGTCGCCCCGCGGCCCGAGATGATGCCGAGGTTGTCGTTGAGCGTGATGTCGTCGGCGCCGCCGAGCCCGTACATCTCGATGCGCTTGATCGTGCCGGCGTCGAACTTCGTGCCCACGCCGTTCTCGATGACGATGATCTTGCTCGCGCGCTTGAGGTCGCGCTGGATCACGATCGTGTCGTCGCCGCCCGTGCCGGTGACGGCGAGCGTCCCGCGCGCCGACACGACCGCCGAGAGCATCACGCGCGTCTCGAGCGACTCGACCGCCGCCCCCGCCGCCGACGAGATCCGGACATCCGACGCCGCCACAGACCATTTCGAAGACACCGACATATTCTCTGCCTCCAGCCGCCCCGCGCGCGATCGCGGGCGGCAAACGTATTGAGAAAGCGACTCCACTCCGGGCGGCCCGCATTATGCGCAGCCCCGCCCCGCCGACCAGCACGCCGGCCCTATTCTTTCGGCCCCCGACGCGCGCGGGGATGAGTTTCGGTGAGACCGGATACGCGGGGCGCCCGCGGGCACCCCTTAACGGACGCCGCGTGTTCGATCCCTGTTTCAGCGGTGCTAGAGCGACCGTCCTGGCTGTGGGTGATGCCCTTACTTAATGCGGAACCCTTCGCGGTGCGGCCGGGTAATGCTATCGTGCCGGTTTCGCCATGCCCGCCCCGCGACTCGATTACCGCCCGTCGTCCCCCGTGGTCGAGCCGCGCCTGCGCCGTCGGCCCCGCGGTTATCCACTCTGGGCCGGCGTCGTCGTCACCGTCGTGACGCCCGTGCACGGCGTGTTGCTGCTGGTGGCGCTCGAAAGGCTGTGGGACCGCGGCACGCATGTGTGGCTCGCCGCCACGCTCACGTTCGGTGTCGTCGCGGTCGCCGCGTGGGCCAACTTCGCCCTCCTTGCTCGCAGCACGCACCCGCGCCTCGCTACCGCCGGCCCGCGCATCGTGTGCGCGCTCGCGATGGTCGCCTGCTCGCTGACCGCCTCGGTCGCGACGCTCCTCGCGGTCGCCGCACCTCTTACGCGGTTCGCCGGCTGACGCCGGTCGAACGACTTGCCGTTTTGACCTGGAGGCGCCTAAGCCTCGGTACGCCGTCCGACCGCGCCGCACCTCCGACGGCTCCCCTGTGCCCCCGCCCCCACATCCCGTACGATGCCGCCCCAACGCTTTACGTCTTTTCGTTTTTCCTTTTCCCCAACCCTTTACCCTCCACCTTCGCTCCCCCTCTTTCCCCGACCATGCCCTGGATCATCGACTACGACGTCGTCCTCGAAACGCTTGGCCGGCAAGGCCTCAAGTGCAACTACCATAACAGCGGCGCGTTCGGATTCGCGAGCCCCGCCGCCGAGGTCCACGCGCTCGGGTGGGTCGGCCCGGCGGACGAATCGATCCGGCCGCAGGTCCGGGCGCTCGCCCGCCAGGTCCCCGCCCCGCACGAGCAGACCCTCGCCCGCCTCGCCCGCCACGCCTGGCAGGCGCATCTCCCCGGCCGGGCCTGGGTCATGCCCATGAGCCACTGGCACTACGAGCTCAACTTCGGCGCCCGCGACTGGATGCCCGCCCTGATCGAAAACGTCCAACTCGACCCCGGCCTCCTCGAGGGCCGAAACAACGGCGCGGCCATCGAGTTCGCCGCGGGCGAAGGCCAGCTCTTCGAGTACTTCACCAGCCGCCTGCTCGAAATGCTCCTCGGCAGCGACTTCATGATCGCCTTCCCCGGCCACCCCGCCCTCTGCACCGTCCACCACCACAAGCAACTCTGGTGGCAGACGACGGATGTGGGGATTCGGGATGCGCTCGACGTAATGGTCAGAGATGAGGGGATGAGGTGAGGAAGGGATGAGGGGGACGAATCCCGCGCTACACAGCTGCAACGCAACGCGTTGCTGATACGCTCCCCGCGCTCGTCCCTCATCACCCCATCACCCCATCTCCTCATCTCCTCCCTACACTCCCCCCGTGCCCTTCGACTTCTCCCCCTACGCCGCCGTCCTGCTCGACCTCGACGGCACGCTCTACTACGAGGAACACGCGCTGCCCGGCGCGGCCGACCTCGTCCGCCGCCTCCGGGCCGAGGGCCGCCCCTACGCCTGCCTGACCAACAGCACGTCGAGCCCCGCGCGCATCCGCACGCGGCTGGCCCACATGGGCATCGACATGCCCGCCGACCGCATCTGGTCCGCCGCGGCAGCTGCTGCAGACTACGTCCTGAAGACGTTGGGCGCCCGACAGGCAGTCGGCACTTCAGTGCCACTGCGCCCCCGCGTCATGAACCTCGCGACCGAAGGGTTCCACGAGCTCCTCGACAGCCGGGTCGACTGGGTGAATCGCGCCGACGAATCGTGCGACGCGATCGTCGTCGGCGCGCCGACCAACGTCTTCGCCACCCCCGACCGCCAGCGGATCGCGATGGAGATCGCCCGCCGCACGCCCGCCGTGCTCGTGGGCGTCTGCGCCGACCGCGTCTACCCCAGCCCTCGCGGCATGGAGCTCGGGTGCGGCGCCCTCACCTCCATGCTCGCCTACGCCGCCGACGTGCCGCCCGACCGAATCGTCTATACCGGCAAGCCCGAGCCGATCTTCTTCAACGAGCTCTGCGCCCACCTCGGCGTCCCCCCCGCCCGCTGCCTCCTGATCGGCGACAACCTCGAGTCCGACATCGCCGGCGCACGCCGCGTCGGCGCCGACACCATCCTCGTCCTCACCGGCGTCGCCACCGAACCCGACGCCCAAGCCGCGCCGGAAAACAAGCGCCCGGGGCGAGTCATCCCGGACCTGACGGCGCTGCTGTGATCCGCGCCGAACCGGCAATGTCGAAGGACGAAACTCGAAGCTCGAATCAATGGCGAATACCAAATGACGAAGGACGAAACGGGTTGAGCGTTTCGTCCTTCGTCATTCAAATTTGATTCGAACTTCGAGTTTCGTCCTCCGAGTTTTCCGATCAGGTCGCCCCGTACGGGTTCTTCGTGATCCCGTTCAGCGTCAGCAGGAAGAGGTCCGCGTTCGGGTCGCCGTCCAGCGTGAACGACAGCGACCCCTTGCGGGTCCCCGCCACCGTCGTCGACAGCGCGATCGTCAGGTCGTCCGACTCGCCCGCTTCCAGCACCCGGTCGAGCTTGTCCAGCACGACGTACCCCTTGGGCAGGTTGAGCCGGCCGAGGGTCAGGGTCGTGCCGCCGATGTTCGTGAACCGGAACGTCCGCGCGGCGGTGCCGATCGGGGACAGGTCCCACGTCCCGAATTCCGCCTTGGTGCCGCTCAGGATCGTCTGGCTCCGGCCCTTGGCGCGGAACGCCGTCACCACCAGGTTCGCGGGCGCCGGCGGCAGCACGACCGTCGCCGAGACCGTGAACCGGAACGGGTCCTCGTCGGCGTCGCCCGTGTTGAACCCGACGGTGCCGCTGAACGTGCCCGCCGTGTCCGCCGGCAGGCCGATGATGATGTTGTCCGACTTCCCCGGGGCCAGCGCCAGGGCGTCGATCCCGTCGACCAGCACGAAGCCCGCCGGCACGACGACCTGGGTCATCGACAGGCTGCCCGTGCCCGAGTTGACGATCGTGAACGTCCGGGTGACCTGCCCCGCGCCGGCGACCGCCGTCCCGTACGAGATCGCCGAGTTGTTCGCCACCCCGCGCACGCCCCGCTTGGTGGACGCGTACACGTCGATCTCCGGGATCGGGCCCCCGTTGACCGTCTCGACGCCGACCGGCGTCGGGTCGTTGATGTCGATGTTCGCGACGTCGATCCCCGGCCCGCCGCTGATCAGCCCCTCGACGATCCCGTTCCCTGCCTCGAGGATGTCGTCCCCGAACCCGCCGATCAGCAGGTCGTTGCCGGCGTCCCCGATCAGGGAGTCGTCCCCGTCGTTGCCGCGGACCGTGTCGGTCCCGGACCCGCCGATCAACGTGTCGTTGCCGTCGCCGCCGCCCATGTCGTCGTTGCCGGCGTTGCCCTGGAGGTTGTCGTTCCCGCCGCCGCCGTCGAGGGTGTCGGAGCCGTTGCCGGAGATGAGCGTGTCGTCGCCGTCGCCGCCGGTCAGGGTCGACCCGCCGGTCGCCGCGGTCGTCAGCCGCGACGGCAGCGCCGCGACCACCGTGATGGTGTCTTTCAGCCCCCCGAACCCGTTGACGGTAATGTCCGTGATGGGCCCGCTCGGAAACGTCAGCGTCAGCACCGTGTCGGTGACGATCAGGCTCCCGGTGCCGTTGTCGGTCACGGTGATCGTGTCGCTCGCGTTGGTGCCGCTGACCAGCAGGGTGGTGCCGATGACCGTGGCGGTCGCGAACAGCCGCCGCTCCTCGAGCGCGTCGAGCGCCACCGGCGACGGCGCCGACGCCACCGCCCGGGTCAGGACCTGCCGCCGCTTCGCCTTCCGTTGGAACCGGTTCATCTCGTGCCCTCGCCGGACGTGGACTGCTGACCGGCCCGCCGAGAGGCGCGCCGCAAGCCCGCAATGTACTCAGCCCGCCCGGGCGGGGTCAACAATTTAACGCCGTCACGCCGTGAGCAAATCCCGCGGTTGCCATGCCCGACCGGGGGAAGCCCCACAGAACCGCAAGAACGGGCGGGACGCCGCTACCCCGTGCCGTATCGTCCTCCCGCGCCCTCCGTATACTGCCCACACCATGAACGTGACCGTCAACGGCGAGCCGCGCGACCTGCCCGACCACGAGACCGTCGCCGCCCTTCTGGCGCGCCTGAACCTCAGCCCCGACAAGGTCGCGGTCGAGCTCAACCGCCGGATCCTTCGTACGGAGCGCTACGATACCCCCCTGAAGCCCGGTGACGTGGTCGAGGTCGTGACGTTCGTCGGCGGGGGGTGATCGGGGAATTCGGGCGCCAACGTGCACCTTCGGTGCGACCGCTAAGTACGTCCTTTTACATCGAGAAGCCGGCCGCGCGGTCGGTGGGTTAAGTCCCGCCTAGCTCGACCCACGCGCGGGTCCCGCCGCCGTCGATGCGCTCTAAGCCGATCCGCCCGCCGTGGGCGTCGACGATCTGCTTGCAGACGGCCAGGCCGATGCCAGAGCCGGCGGACTTGGACGTGCTGAACCACGCGAACGGGTCTTGTCCGTCGACCAGGGTGAGGCCGCCGCCCGTGTCGTCGATCTCGATGCGGGCGCGCTTGGTCAGCGGCACTGAAGTGCCACTGCCCGTGTCGGTGACGACGGAGGTCCGCAGTGTCAGCGCGCCGCCTTGCGGCATCGCGTCGATCGCGTTGAGCACCAGGTTGAGCAGCACTTGTTTGAGCTGCGCCGGGTCGGCCCGCGCCGGCGCGGCAGTCCCTTCGACGCCGACGCGCACGCCCGCGTGGTCCAAGCGCCGCGTGAGCAACTGCAACACGTCCGCCGCGCATTCGCCCAGGTCGATCGCCTCCAGCCGCGGGTCCGTCTGCCGCCCGAGGATCAGCATCTCCTGCACGATCGAGTCGAGTCGGTCCAATTCGGCGATCGCGATCTCCAGCGACTCGTCGGCCGTCCCCGCCTTGGTCATCTGCTGCTGCAAGAGCTGCAGGTTCATCCGGATCCCGGCCAGCGGGTTGCGGACCTCGTGGGCGACCGACGTCGCGATCTTCCCGACCGCCGCCAGGCGCTCGGAGTCGAGCAGCCGCGCCTGCGTGTCGCGCAGGCGGGCGAGCATGCGGTTGAACGTCGTCGCCACGTCGGCCAGCTCGCGCGGGGCATCCAGGTCGACGTCGCGCAGGCCCGCGCCGTCGGGCGCGGCCGGGTCCGCCTGCGCCTCGATCTGCGCCGACAGCCGCCGCATCGGGCGGGTGATCGTCCGCGACACCACGAACGCCGCCAGCAGCACCGCCAGCAGGACCGGGATCGCCCCGAGCAGGATGGGCCGGACGGCCGCCGCCTTGGCGTCGTCGAGCACGCGCCGGTCGACCAGCAGGTAGAGCGTGCGCCCCTGCCCGGTCGCCGCGTCGCGCACCTCGGCCGCCCCGATCACGAACTCGCGCCCGCCGAGCCGCACGGCCGGCGGGAGCGTCCCCCGCCCGTGCAGCAGCGCGACGAACTCCATTTCCTGCGCCGGCTCCAGGCTCGAGACGATCTCCTCCCCGATCGCGTCGGGCCGGAGCTCGGCGGCGACCTCGTCGTCGTGGCCGAACATCGTCGCCAGACGCTGCATCATCAGCTGCGTCAACGGGAGCCGCATCTCGCGGAGCAGCTGCGCAGCGTTGGCGACGCGCTCGCGCACGAGCCGGTCCTCGATGACCCGCCCGACCGCGCGCATCCCCAGCCACGACACGGCCACCGCCGGGAGGAGCGTGAGCAACACGAACGCGGTCAGGATCCGCCGCGTGATTCCGGGATGGGTGCGGACGCCGGGCATGGGCGGGGAGTGTAACGGGGGTGCGCGGTCGGGGGGAGGAAGGGAGGATGCTGAGGGGATGAGGGGATGAGGAATTCTCGCGACCCGCATTCGATGGTCTCAACGACCGCCCGGCGCGCGAGACGCGTCTCATATAGCCCGCCACTTGTGGCGGGAAAGCGTTCGAACTACGTGGAATGTCCCGTTCCCAACGTGGCCGGGTGGACCGCGCCGTCCCGCCACAAGTGGCGGGCTATATGCGAGAGGCTCGAACTGGCCATCGACCCGTGAGACGGTCGGATGCCGGGTGCGCGCGAGTCGCGACAGTCCCCGTGTGGTACGATCTCCCGCCGATGACCCGCGTGCGCCGCGCGATCCTCTTCGCCCTGACCGCGCTCTCCGTCC
>DATHXE010000774.1:0-2523 GCA_035459845.1 Tepidisphaeraceae bacterium
TCGAGATTCGACTTCGGGATCGAATGCCGATGGGGCATGCCCACGCGAGCCGAACGCGCCGTTCCGCGTACCCGGCTGATAGGCGGCTCGCGAGGGCATGGCACCCGGAGCGCGCACTACGCGAGATGACGCGCTTGTCGGCGCGGGATGCCGGCGTCGGCGCCGCCGCGCGTCGGGCGCGGGATCGGGAGGTGCGCGATGTGCGGCCGGAGGAACGCCGGGCGGTCGGAGCGGCCGGTGCGCTGGTAGTCGGCCCAGAGGGCGCGGGCGGCGGCTTCGGGTGGGATGGCGAGGGCTGCGGTCAGGTGGGTGAAGAGGTGTTCGGCGAGGTCTTGCAGGCTAATGCCGTGAGCGCGGGAGAAGCGGGCGTGCAACGAGTCGGACAGGGTGAGGAAGCGGTGGAAGGGGGAGGGCGCGTCGTATCGGGAGGGCGAGGCTCCGTCCGAGCCGTTCGTTTCGCGCGCGGGGGTCCCCCGCGGCTCGGACGGCGGCTCGCCCTCCCCGGTAGCGCTGTCCGTCAGACCGAGCAGCAGGTCCGTCGTCTCCCGGAAATTCCCGCTGTTGGCGATCGTGTCCCAGTACCGCGCGAAGCGCCGCATGCGCTGCATCGTCGCAAAGTCGATCAGCTTGGTCTGCAGGACCTCGTAGGGCGCGGACGGGCTGTAGACCATTTGCCACTCGGCGTCGTGGCGGACGATCGGTGTGCCGCGGAGTCGCTTGAGGATGCCGACCTGAATCTCCTGCGGGCGCAGGCGGACCAGGCGGTCGAAGCCGGTGGCGAAGCCGGCGACGTCCTCGCCGGGCAGGCCGACGATCAGGTCGGCGTGGACGTGCACGCCGGTGTGGGCGCGGAGCCAGCGGAGGTTGTCCTCGAGTTTCGCGGTGTCCTGCCGGCGGGAGATGACTTCGCACACGAGCGGGTTGAACGTTTGGATGCCCACCTCGAACTGAAGCGCGCCGGGCGGGAACTGGGCGATCAACTCGCGCAGCGGTTCGGGCAGGCGGTCGGGGATCATCTCGAAATGGAGGAACAGGCCGGGGGTGTACCGCGCGAGGAAGAACTCGAGGATCGCCCGGCTGATCTTGAGGTTCAGGTTGAACGTGCGGTCGACGAATTTGAACTGCCGGAGGCCGCGGTCGAGGAGGTCCTGCATCGCCGCGACGAAGGCGTCGGTGGGGACGTTGCGGACCGGGACGTCGAGGGAGGAGAGGCAGAACTCGCACTTGAACGGGCACCCGCGCGAGGCCTCAACGTAAACGACGCGGTGGGCGAGGTCGTGGTCGGAATAGAGCCCGTAGGGAAGGCGGAGAGGGTTCAGGGTTCGGGGTTCAGGGTTCTGGTGAGAGTGCTGAGTCCTGAGTGCCGAGTCCTGAGGGATTGCGGATTGCGGATCTCGGATTGCGGATCGCTCGTCCGTCCGTGCCGAACCCTGAACCCTGAACCCTGAACCCTTTTCTTCGAACTCCGGCAAGTCCGCGGCGATCACCTTCTGCAGCGGTCGGCGGCCGGCGAGGAGTTTCGCGCACAGGTCGGCGAAGGCGAGGTCGGCTTCGCCGGTGATGATGTAATCGGCGTGGCGGGCGACTTCCTGGTCGTGCGTCTCGTAGGAGATTTCGGGGCCGCCGAGGATGAGGGTGAGGTCGGGGCGGAGGCGCTTGAGGTCAGCGGCGAGCTTGGTGGACTGTTCGGCGTTCCAGATGTAGACGCCGAGGCCGACGACGCGCGGGTTGTGCGAGAGGATCTGTTCGACGATGTCGATCGGGCGCTGGGCGATGTCGAACTCGAGCATCGTCGCGCGCGCCGCCAGCGCGGGCGGCAGGTTGGCCATCAGGTAGCGCAGGCCGAACGCGGCGTGGGCGTACTTGGCGTTGAGGGTGGCGAGGAGGATGTCGGGCATGGGGTTCGAGCCCGATCATACACGCGGAGTTGGGGCGTAAGTTCGCAGATTGAGTCGCGGCGCGGCGTAAAAGTGGAGCCCACGGTGCAATCGCTCGCACCGGTGGCAACAATCGTTCGCCGCTCGGCAGCTACGGAATAGCGAACCGCACGGAAGGAGCCCCGCCGTCCCGGACTATTCGCGCACCAACCAGATCACCAGCCGGACCAGCCCCGTGATGAACAGGAGCGGCGGATAGATGACGACGGGCAGGACGAACGCGGTGCCGCCGCCGGTCTCCTTGCCCTTGGGGGAGAGCTTGCCCGAGACCAGGGCGACGACCAGGAGCAGGACGAAGAACGACCCGAGCGAGATCAGCGTCAGCCACCACCAGCCCAAACCCTTGGTCGCCATGGCGGCGTTGTAAATCGGGCTGGCGACGACGTAGAAGGTCGTCACGACCACGCCGATTGCGCCGGCGCGGTGGCGCAAGACCGCCATGAGGACGATCGCGATCGCGAGCAGCGCGAGGGCCTGACCGAAGGGATGGTAAACGTAAAAGTGCCAGTCGAGCATCGGGTCGTCCCGCCAGGATTCGGGGGTCTAACGAGGGGTCCGTTGGCGCCGCGGCGCATTGTTCATAGTC
>DATHXE010000775.1:0-5401 GCA_035459845.1 Tepidisphaeraceae bacterium
GGCCGCACAAGAAGACGGACCGCCCGCCCGGCGAGCCCAAGGTCCGGTACGCGACGCCCGCAGAGATCCAATTGGCCAGCGAGGTTTACGATGACGAGCTCGCCGCCTAGTTCACGGCGTTGGGTGCCATGCCCTCGCACCGCGCCAGCAGCGTTGACACGCAAAGTGGCGTCATCGCGGGGCGTGGGCATGCCCCAGAGGCGCTCGCTTTTGAATCCGGACGCCGCTGGGGGCATGCCCACCCGAGCCGATTTCCCTCTTCGCGCCATCATCGCAACCGGCGGCTCGCGAGGGCATGGCACCCAACGCCCGCCCGCCGTCGAAAGGCGCGGCGTCGCGCACGGTTATTTAGAAGGGGTCACTTGGGATCGGGCGTAATGGGGAGATCCCGAATGATCACCTCCCCCTTCCACAGTTCGACCATGTCGACCATTCCCCGTGCCACGTTCTCGTCGCTGCGCAAAACCAGGTCGAACGACTTCGCGTCGGCGGGGAAGGTCTCGGGCTTGCGGACGCCGAGGTGGTAGCTGGTGCCGGCGCCTTTGAGGAGGGTGAGCCCGCCGAGCGGGTATTCCTTGCCGCCCGTGCGCGCGAACGCGGCGAACGCGACGGTGGCGGGGAACTCGGCGACGTCGAGCATGAGCCGGAACCGCTCGTACGCGTCCGGCGAGACGCGCGCGCCGCGCGGTTTGAGCGCCCGGGCGATCCGTGGGCCCTGCGCGGGGTCGTCCACCCACGTGACGGGCGACGCGCTGCCGGCCGGCAGGACCTCGAACGGCGCCGTCAGCGTGAGCTGCTTCGAATAGCGGTAGGCGGGCTTCCCGGCGGCATCGGCCTCTTGGTTGAACCGGACCGAGACGGTGAGCACCGCGGTCAACGTGTGCGAGCCGGGCGGGACGCCGCGGAGGTAGACGGCCGACCCGGACGCGCTGCCGCCGAACCCGCCGCCGTACGTCGAGATCCCGCCCTCGGAGACAATCGCGCCGTCGACGTCGGCCCGGTCGAGGCCATAGCGGGTGTCCCAGTTTTCCCGCGGGCCCCGGCCGCCGAAGGTCAGCCGGTACGGCAGCGAATCGCCGGCGATCACCTTCGGGCGCACGGCGAGCGCGACGGCCATGGCCTGCTCGAAGAAGCGCCGCTCGTCGGCGGGGGACAGCTTCCGCGCGCCGGCCCGATCGCCGAGGTATTCGAACAGCACCTCGTCGTTCCGCCGCGATTTCGGGTCCGCCTGCCGCGCCAGCGCGGCCGCCGTGACGCGCGCGTGGTCCTCGGGAGTCGCAGGCCCGCCCATGACGAGGCTCAGCGCCGCCCGTGCCGCCTCGGCGTCCGTGTAGTTCGGGCTGGCCAACTGGCCGAGCCAGTGGTCGATGAGCTTGGCGCGCGTCGCCGGCGCGAGCTTGTCCAGCCGGTCGATCAGGTGCGGCCTGACGAGTTGCGGGACGCCCGACCGATCCGCGATCAGCCCTTCGGCCGCCACCGCGTCCAGGTGATCCCGCTCGTCCGCCGGAAACTTCCCCGCGTCGATCCGCCGCCGGATCTCCGCCCACGCCGCCGCCCGCACCGTCCCGTCGTCGGCCTTGAAGTCGTCGATCACCCACCCCGTCGGCCGGTACTGGTACCAGGCGATCTTCTTCGTCCAACTCGCCACCCCCACCGCCAGCGCGAGCAGCCCGACCAGCAGGAGCACCAGGCCGACGTACCCGCGCGCCCGCCGCCCCGGCCGATCCCCCCGCACCACGTTCCGTGCCGTTACCCGCGTCCCGCACTCCGGGCACCGCGTCGGCGGATCGCTCGGCCGGTCCGGCTGCGTCGCGTACATCGTCACCAGATACGACGGATCATCGTGATCGTCCCGCTCGAGCAGCCCCACCAGCGGGTAATCGCACTTCGGACAGTGCGGCGTCCGCCCCACCCGCCGCGGCCGCAACCCCGTCCGAACCAGGTACAGGCCGAGCAGCGCAAACACGCCGCCGACCGCGAGCGGGAGCCATGTAAGGAGGGGGGACGTCATGGAGGACGGGGAGGATAATCGAGAACGCGCGTCCACGCCGACTCCAATGGAGTCGGATTCGCACCGCAGGTGCGACGGACGTCGGGTGCCATGCCCTCGCGAGCCGCCAATCAAAATGGCTCGCGCGACGGCGCATTCGGCTCGCGTGGGCATGCCCCAGCACCGTTAGATCTCGACACGACAACGCAGTGACCTGCGGACACAGAGCCACTGGGGCATGCCCACGCCCGCGAGACACGCCGAGGGCCGACGAACAGGCTCTGTCGCGGTGCGAGGGCATGGCACCCGGACCGATCCCGTTCTCGCGTGGATTCCCGGCCCGACGTCCCTTCCGCGCACCGCGTCCCCACGCTACAACTGCCCCTCCCATGAACACCGGCCCCCACGACGTCCGCGTCCTCCCCGACCCCCCCGCCGTCGCCGCCGCCGCCGCCGGCGAGATCGTCAACGCCGCCCTCGAAGCGATCTCCCTCCGCAAGCAATTCTCCATCGTCCTGTCCGGCGGCTCCACGCCCAAGCTGCTCTACCAACTCCTCACCGCCGAGCCCTACGTCTCCCAGATCGAGTGGGGCAAGTGGGAGTTCTACTTCGGCGACGAGCGCGGCGTCCCGCAAGACCACGCCGACTCCAACCTCCGCATGGCCACCGAAGAGCTCCTCTCCAAGGTCCCCGTCGACAAGCGCAACGTCCACCGCATGCAGGGCGAGCGCCCCGCCGAAGAAGCCGCCCAGGACTACGGCCGACTCCTCAAAAAGCACTTCGGCGACGTCCGCCCCGGCACCGGCCCCGACGTCACCCTCCTCGGCATGGGCGACGACGGCCACACGCTCTCGCTCTTCCCCCACACGCCGGCGACCAAAGAACCCCGCCACCGCTGCGTCGGCCAGTTCGTCGACAACTCCACCACCGGCCCGAGCTGGCGCATCACCATGACCGCCGCCTTCGTCAACAGCTCCCGCCTCGTCCTCCCCCTGATCACCGGCGCCGGCAAAGCCGCCCGGCTGAAGGAAGTGCTGACGGGCCCGCAGGACCCCGAGCGCCTCCCGATCCAGTTGATCAAGCCCGCAGCCCCAGGGCGGACCGTGTGGCTCGTCGACCAGGCGGCCGCGGCGCAACTCTGATTTCTACGCCGGCCCTGGAGACGATCATGGATTTGGCGGCGTTGCAGATCTGGATGGTGCAGGTCGCGCCGCGGATTTCGACGGCCGTCGCACGGGACGTTCGCGTACACGCGGATCGACTGCGTTCCGCCGGCATTGATTTCTACGGCTACGCAATCCTCCCCGGCGAACCGGCTCGGATCACTCGTCTGTTCGCGGCGGCGAACGCGGACGCCAACCTCAAGGTCGGCCCGCGCGAAAAGATGTACCGCTATTACCGGTATTCCGTAGACGAATGGGCACACCGCGCGGCTGACGCGTTCCCCACTGCGAATCCGCTACTGGATGAGGTCGACCGGAAGTTCCGCCAAGTGCATCCGAAGAGCGACGGCGACTACCAAATCGACAAAGTCGAACGAGCGTTGGCGGACGGACTATTAGACGCGATTGTCGTCGGGCTGGAACAGGCCAAGGCCGCCGGTGCCTTCGCGCCGACCGAACCCTTCCTCGTTGTCTGGCTCGCCGATTCGGGTCACCGGGTGATGACAGAGTCAGCGAGGCGGCTGAACGCCAAGCCCGTTGCGAAAGAGTTCCTGAAAGAGTTCGGCTGACCCGCGCAACC
The DNA here is from genome assembly GCA_035459845.1 of Tepidisphaeraceae bacterium. Lineage (GTDB taxonomy): Bacteria > Planctomycetota > Phycisphaerae > Tepidisphaerales > Tepidisphaeraceae > DASPKW01. Next base: position 3,734 of record DATHXE010000775.1, read on the forward strand.
TCACCGCCCCACCGGCCCTACCCACACCTGCACCGGCGCCACGTCCGCCGCCTTCGGCACGTCAATCGCCCCGCGCTCCTCAAGCTGCTGCGGCTGCACCGGCTGCGGCGACACCGGCGACCCGCTCCCCCCCGCCGCCGGCTTCTCCTTCGCCTTCGCCTCGAGTTGCTTCAGCACCGCGTCGATCCGCTGTTGCACGTCGGGCTTCTGCTCGCTGCGCAGCTGCTTGAGAGCACCCGCCGCCATCGGCCCGATGTTCACCAGGCCCGTCTCCGCGCGGTCCCGCACCTTCCAATCCTCCGCCCCCAGTTCGCCCACCGCCTCCTTGATCCGCTTGAGCACCGCCTCGCTCGGCTGCGGCGTCGGCTGCGTGTACTCCTCGACCAGCGCCACCGGCACCTTCATCATGACGCCGCACCGCAGGTTGCACGCCAGTTCGGTCTCCGCCAGCTGACCGCTCACCGTCGTCTCGTCCCACAGCGTCACCTGCACGTCCTGCACGCTCCCCTTCGTGTGCTTGAGCGACTTGATCTGCCCGGCCTCGATGTTCAGCGTGTCGAACGCCGTCTCCAGCTTCAGCTTGCCCGCCAGCGCCCCGACCAGCACGTCGTCGTTCGTCAGCGCCAGCCGAGGCGCGCTATCGTCCTCCTCCTCCGGCTTGGGGGCGAACTGCAGCCGCGCCACCGCGCTGTTCGGGAAGCTCACCTGCGTCCCCTTCCCGCCCGCCGACAGCTTCATGTCGAACTTTTCCGCGGTGGCGAGCCCGGCGAACTTGCTCCCATCCGTTAGCGTGATCTCGTGGATCCCGTGTTCCTCGCTCGCGAACGTGATCGCCGCGATCGACGACGGCTTGAGCTTGAGCGCCCCGTACCGCGTCGCCACCTCCACGTCCCCCGCCGGCATCTCCACGCCCATGCGGTCGCCCGAGCGCATGAGCACGAGCGGCTTGTCGAACGTCCACTCTTCCGCCTCGCCCGGCCGCTTCCGATACCCCAGCCGGTTGACCTGACTCAGCGGCACCTGCGTCACCTGCCCGCTCGACAGCTCCACCGCGACCGTCTCCTTCTCCAGCCGCCCGCCGAAGATCTCCCCGTCGCTCGTCACCACCAGCTGCCGCGGGCGGAACTCGCCCACGTTGATCATCCCGATCACCTTGTCGACCGGCAGCTCGACCGGCCCGTAGAACGTGACCAGCTTGTACGCCGTCTCCTTGATCGTCCCGCGGTACTGGTCGCCGCTCCGCAGCTCGACCACGTCGAACGCCTCCCCGCGCAAGATCTCCATGTCCCCGATGAACGACTGCCCGTTGTTGAAGTTGACGATCTGCCGCCGCACGGCCGGCGGGATGTCCTTCATCAGCTGGCTCTCCTTGATCGACTCGACCCACTTGGTCGCCGTCCCCGGGTCGGTCGCGGTCGAGTGCAGGTGCATGACGGCCACCTCCTTCCCCGCCGGGATCACCAGCGTGATGTTCGCCGTCACCTGGTTGTTCCCCTGCTGGTAGGCGAGCGTGAACGCCTGCTTGGCCCCCTTGCCCGAGTACATCTCCACCACCGTCCGGTTGCCCGACGTCTGCGCCACCCACGCGATGTGGTTCTGCTTGCGCTTCGGGTCGTTCATCACCGTCGCGCTGTTCACCCCGTAGTTCGTGTTCGTCTGCAGCATCAG
>DATHXE010000776.1:0-4851 GCA_035459845.1 Tepidisphaeraceae bacterium
GATGGTGCGGTCGGCGGCGACGGACTGCGACTATAAGCTGGCCGTGGTGTACGGTGAGCGCGGCCTGGCGGCGCGCGAGCAACTCACGGAGTTGAACCCGACGTTCACCACGTACAAGAAGATCGGCGAGCGCGGCTACGCCTGGTGGCCGGGCGAGGTGAAGCAGTACGCGGAGCTGGCCCCGCTAACCGATGGCACGAAGGGCACGCTCGTCACCAAACTCCCGCTCGAGTGGTCGTTCCGCCGCGACCCGGGCGACGTGGGGCTGAAGGAGGGATGGGCGAAGCAGGCGCCTGACCTGGCGAAGTGGGAGAAGGCGGCCGGCCCAATTCCCGAGTGGAAGCGGCGCAACGCCGTCGCCGGCGACTGGGAAGTCGTCCGCTCCGACCTCTACCTCCAGGCCCAGGGCATCCTCGACAAGGACATGGGCAGCTACACCGGCCACGGCTGGTACCACGTGCCGGTCGAGCTCACCGCCGAGCAGACCGCCGGGGACGTCCGCCTCAAGTTCCCCGGCCTGTTCAACGAGTGCTGGCTCTACGTCAACGGTGAAGAAGTCGCCCACCGCGAATTCAAGGGCCTCTGGTGGCGGAACGACTACCGGTTCGACTGGGAAGTGAAGCTCGAGGGCAAGCTCAAGCCGGGGAAGAACGCGATCGTCCTCCGCATCCACAACCCCCACCACATGGGCGGGATGTTCCGGCGACCGTTCCTCTATCGAGCGACCGGGGACTAGTGACGGATCGCTCCTTCCGGGACGTGTTCAGCCGCGGAGCGGCGACAGAAAGTAGCCCAGGGCGTAAGCCCTGGGTTTACGAGCGACGTAATACAAAAGCCCCGGAGGGGCGGCAGATCCGGCGCCCGGCGCGCCCCATCTGTCGCCCCTCCGGGCTCTTCCAATTCGGCTTCCGTTGACCCAGGGCTTACGCCCTGGGCTACTTTCTTCCGCCCCGCTGGGGCTCAAAGCACTTCCAGCGCCCGCGGGTAGCTCCCCAGCACCGTCAACTGCAGGCAATGCGCCTTCGCCTCTTCCACGCTCTTGAGCATCGCCGGGTCGTCGATGTGGCCTTGGGCGTCGATGAAGAAGTAGTACTCCCAGTTCACCTTCTTCGACGGCCGCTTCTCGATGTCCGTCAGGTTGATCCCGTTCTCCTTGAACACGTCGAGCACCTCGGCCAGCGCGCCTGGCTTGTGAGCGGTCGTAAACATGATCGCCGTCTTGTCGTCCCCGCTCTTGCGGGCCGGCTCGCGCCCGATGACCAGGAACCGCGTCTCGTTGTCCGGGTTGTCCTCGATGTTCTCGAAGAGCACCTTGAGCCCGTAGAGTTCCCCGGCGAGCGTCGTGCCGATCGCCGCCACGCTGCTGTTTTTGCTCGCCAGGTCCGCCGCCTGCGATGTCGAGGCCGCCGGCTGCACGTCCCGGTCCTTCGCCACCGCCCCGAGCCACTTCCGGCATTGGGCGAACACCTCCGGCTTGGAGTAGATCGTCCGCACGTTCTCCCACGCCGTTGCGGCCAGCAGGTAGTGGTGTACCGTGATCCGCACCTCGGCGCAGATCTTGGCCGAGCTGTGCAGGAACGCGTCGAGCGTGTCGATCACGCCCCCGTGCAGCGAGTTCTCGACCGGCACCAGCCCGTAATCGATGTGCCCGCGAACGACCTCTTCGAAGACCGAACTGATGTCCGTCAGCGGCACGTGCTCGACGGACGACCCGAACTTCCGCTTGCTCGCCAAATGGCTGAACGTCCCCAGCGGCCCGAGGAATCCGATCTTCAACGGCTTCTCGAGCGCGAACGACCCGCTCATCAATTCCCGATACACGGCCTCCAGGCACGAGTTCGGCAGCGGCCCGTGGTTGAGCCGGCGGACCTTCTCGAGCACGGCCTTCTCGCGGTCGGGCGCGTAGATTGGCGCGTTCGATTGCTGCTTGACCTTGCCGATCTCGACGACGACCCGCGCCCGCTGGTTGAGCAGGTCGACGATGCGGTCGTCGAGCGCATCGATCTGGGTGCGGAGCGCATCAAGCGGCTGAGTAGGGGGCGTGCCGGACATGCCGCTGTTGTATGGAAACCGGGGAGGGGGGTCAAAGGGGATTGGGGGATTGCCGATTGCCGATTGCCGATTGCCCATTGCCCATTGCCCATTGCCCATTGCCCATTGCCCATTGGAGCGCACAACTGACCACTCGGTGCGTTCTTGTTTCATCAATCGGCAATAGGCAATCGGCAATGGGCAATTCCCCTGGCATCCCGTTTGTTTGTGTTTGCTCGAACAATCACCCTTTTCCGAAGGAGACGAGCATCATGGCGACGACGAACCCCAACGACCGCGACTACCGTAGCGACCTCAACGACGTGAACACCCGCGACCGCATCAATGACGACGTGCGGCGCGACGCGTCCGACCTGAAGGACCGCGACACGAACCCCGACCCCATCACTGGCGCCCCGGGCTCCCACCCGGTCGGCACGGGCGTGGGCGCGGCGGCGGGCGGTGGCGGGGGGACGGCGGCCGGGGCGGCGATCGGCGCCGCGGTCGGTGGGCCGGTCGGGGCGGTCGTCGGCGGGGTCATCGGCGCCGTCGCCGGGGCCGTCGGTGGCGGGTACGCCGGCAAGGCCGTCGCAGAGGCCGTCGATCCGACCGAGGAAACCGCCTACTGGTCGGCCGAGCACGTGAAGCGCCCGTACTACCAGAGCGGGTACGCCTACGACACCGATTACGCGCCCGCGTACCGGCACGGATGGGAGGCGCGGACGCGCTACGCCGACCGCCGGTTCGAAGACGTCGAATCCGATTTGAGCCGCGATTGGGAGACGCGCCGGGGCAGTTCGAAGCTCTCGTGGGACAACGCCAAGTCCGCCGTGCGCGACGCGTGGGACCGCGTGAGCGACCGCGTCGACCGGGCGGCGTACCCGGACCGGAATCAGCCCGGCCGAACGACGGTCGTCACGCCCCCGCCGAACGAACTGGGCATGACCGCCTCTGACCCGCGGAACACGTGAGCCCCCGGCGGGATGGCGCGGTCGAACGCGTCGTCCTGTCCTGAACCGAGACATTCCGTACCACGCGCCGGGCCCCTTTCCCGAGTAGGGGCCCGGCGCTCTTTTTGATCCTCGACAGTCGGCTTTTCCCGTAGTCCCCCGTGATCGGTGCGGGGTACGATGGGTATGCCGAGAATACGGACGACAAACCCAGCATCGGAGGACCGCTCATGTCCGTCGAACGCGATCGCGAAACGCGAGGGTCTGAACCACGCTACTCCCCCGAGACGCCCGCCGCGGCGCCGCCCGGGCACGGCTCGGTCGGCCGCAACCGTGAGGAAGACCGGCGTGACATGCACAAGGTCCCCGCGCCCGAAGGCATCGCCCCGCCGTGCGGCGCAACGGGCGCCACCGGCGAATCCGGCATCCCCGGAACGCGGCCCAACATCGGCCCCGAACAGGTTCCCGGGCACGCTACGTTACACGCCGTCGTCGCGCCCAACGTGCACGCGCCGCCCCTGCAGGGGAATCAGTTTGGCAAATCGGTCGGCGGGATGGGCGGGGGCGCCGCCGGCGCGGTCGGGGGCGCCTTAATCGGATCGGTGATCGGCCCGGCCGGCACCGTGCTGGGCGGGATGATCGGTGCGGTCGCGGGCGCGGCGGCCGGCGCACTCGCCGGCAAGGTCGGCGCGGACGTGTTCAATCCCAATACCGATACGGAGCACTGGGAGAACAACTTCGTCGAAAAGCCCTACTACGTACGAGGCTTCACCTTCGCCGACTACGAGCCCGCCTACCGCTACGGCTGGGAACAATGCCAGCACCACGGCGGCCACGCCTACACCGCCGACGCCCTGCGCGACGGATGGGAACGCGCCCGCGGGTACTCCCGGCTGACGTGGGAACAGGCCGAGCCCGCGGTGCGGGATGCGTGGGACCGCATGTGCGAGCGCTTGGAAGATTAGACGGATCCCCATAGCGGCATGGTCACCTCCGACCATGTCTCCCGCCCGAGCGCCACAGCGCCTCTCACATTTATGACCGTCCCTGCGCGCCATAGACGTCGCGTTGAACGCTTCTCGCACTCGTCCAGACCGGAATTCCGACCCCGATCACGCAAGTCCTGCGCTCCCCGCGGCCGATAAAAGCTGCGAGGACGCTCTATGATCCAACAATTGATGGCCCTGCTGCCGGATCGGATCGACGGGGTCGCGGTCGTCGTGGCGATGGCGGGGGCATTCCTCGGGCTCGTGCTCTGGATCGCCGGGGCCAGGTTCAGCCGCACGCTGGTGACGCTCATCTCGGTCGCCGCCGGCGTCTTGGTCGGGATGCGACTGCCGGGCTGGTTCGGGTGGCCCCTGGAAGGATGGTCGACGGCCACGCTCGGGGCGCTCGTGCTCGGCATCAGCGGTTACGCGGGACACAAGGTCTGGGTCGGGGCGGGGCTCGGGATCGTCCTCGCGTGCTGGGCGGGGCTGGCGGTGTTCGTCGTCTACTCGACCGGCGCCGACGGCGGCTCGGCCAAGGTGTGGGCCTGGCCCCCGCTGACGCCTGGCGAAACGGTGCAGCAATACGCCACGACCGCGTGGAGTTCGCTCCGCCTGGAAGTCCGGCAGGTCCTGCCGTTCGCCTGCGCGGCGGCGCTGGTTACGGGTCTGACCGTCTCCGTCGTCTGGCCGCGACTGGGCGTCGTCCTCCTCTACAGCTGCGCCGGCCTGAGCCTCCTGATCGGGCTCGGCGTGGCCGCCGTCAGCGTCGCCCAGCCCCAGTGGCTCAAGGCCATCCCGAACCAGACGTCATCCCAGGTGATCATGCTCCTGAGCCTCGTCGCATTCGGAGCGGTCATGCAGTGGCGCGTCGCGCCGCAACC
>DATHXE010000777.1:0-2197 GCA_035459845.1 Tepidisphaeraceae bacterium
GCCGAGCGGATTTCGAATCGGGCTGGGCATGGCCCTCGACGCGCAAGGGAATTCCTCGAAATTCGCCGAGGCCGTGCGACGCATCGTCGATCACCTTGCCTGAAGCGGACCCGAACTCCCGGGGGGAGGGAGCGCCCTTGGGGAGTTCGGCGTCGATGGGCGGGTAGTCCCGCCACGTGACGAGACCGGTCTTCTTGTGCACCCACACGAGGTACTCGTCGATCGGCTCCCGCCATTGCCAGGAGTGGAAGTGGCGCGACACCTTCCAGGTCATGGCAGTGATCGGCTGGGCGAAGATGCGCCGCCAATAGTCGCGCGAGATGAGCGTGTCCACGATCCCACTCCGGCCCTCGGGCCCGCCGAGCGCGCGCACGAGCGCCCGGAAAAAGGCCCCGCGCGACGTTTCATTCTCGACGATCAGGTTGTTGACCAGCCTGACCAGATGGGTCACGTGCTGGTCCGTCACGCCGGGCGGGAATTCGCCGCGGGTGATCCCGTACATCCTGATCGTCTGGTACGTGGCCTCCTTCTCGACGGCGTCCGACCGCTCGGAACGTTTCTGCTCGCGGTCGAACCACGCCTTGTAGACCGCGTAGAGGGCGTTGGGCAGGACGAGCCAGGCCAGGAGGGGGCCGAGAAACTTTGTCGCGTCCCAAATCGAGAGGACGGCCAATAAGCCAAGGCAAAACGCGTAGGTCCCCACGAACGCCCACGTCCATCTCACGGTGGCCGACCGCGCCTCGCCGGACGCGCCCGCCGGCCGGCGGATCAGGTGCCGCGCCAGCACGACTGTCGCATACATCAGGATCAGCACCGCGACCAGCAGCGCGACCCACACCCAGCGTCTCGCGCCATCCGTGAAAGCGCCGACGACGAGGGGGGCCGCGCCGCAAACGCCGAGAAGGACGAGGGCGAGCCAGAACACCGCGCGGACGGCGGGACCGCCGCCGGGCGCGGACGGCCGCGGGGACGCTATGGATGAAGGAATCGGAGTTCCCGAGGGGGCGGGGGTGGGTGCGACCGATTCGATTGGCGGGGACATCGGCACAGGCTCCTGGGTCACGCTCGTAACGGCGACGGCGGCACTGACGCCTTACGCGCCCGCCGCATACGCCGCGGGTAGTCGGGCCACGATCTCCACCGTCCTGACGCTCACCGCCACCACGCGGCCGACAAGGTCGACGATGTAGCGGGCGTCGTCGGCCTGGTTCGGGTCCGACGTGATGCCGCTCCTCGGGTCGGTGTGGAGCTGGTACTGGTCGACGACCCACTCGACGGCGCTGCGGTTGCCCAGGCGGTAGTCGAAGGCGGCGATCGGCAGGCCGGCGAGCGCGAGCGACTCGTTGACCGTCAGACGGCTCTTGTCCTTGGACAGGCGCATCTTGTCGGCGACGCGGTACGAGAGCGGGAGGCCGGGCGTCTCGATCAGGTCGAGCGGGTAGGGGTCGATGGTCTCGTAATTCAGGTGCAGGGTCATCAACGCTTTGCCGGCTTGGGCGAACGCGGCGAAGTCGGGGGCGAACCCGATGCGCGGGAGCTCGCGCTTGAGGTTGTCGGCGAACTTGGCCCGGTAGCCGGGGTGGTGGAGCAGGCCGTAGACGTAGTCGAAGATGTCGGGTTTGCCGATCTTCTTGTCGGCGTAGTGCGCGCGGAACTGGGCGAGGGCCCAATCGGTGATGTTCTCGCGGCGGTTCGTGCCGTCTTCGTCGTAGACGTAGAAGGGGAAGCACTGCGAGCCACCCTGGGTCATCAGGTCGGCAACGCGATCCGTCGCCAATACGTACATGGGGAGTTCGCTTCCGGTCTTGATCCAGATGATCCTGTTCTGACTGTCCGCGCGAGGGAAGATCGACGGAAAACCGTAAACCTCGGCGTTGAGGATTCGGTCGAAGTAAAGGTGCTTCCGGCAAAAGGGACGGTAGGAGGCCTCGTAGATCCTTTCCTTTTGAAATGTCGCGTAGCGCCCTCGTTTGAGATCATTCTTGAGGTCACGGTCCCAGGCCACATTTTCATAGCGAACAAATTCGTCGACGTTCGCGTCCTTGGGGGCGCGCTTCCAACGATCGACCTCAGTGTTGTAGTCGTCAACGAAGTGCGTGATTCGGTCCGCAAGGCGCTCGGCGGAGAAGTCGTATACGATTCGATCCCGATGCGTGGCGACACCGAGTGAATAATCCTTGAAGATGACGGCATCCGC
>DATHXE010000778.1:0-12058 GCA_035459845.1 Tepidisphaeraceae bacterium
TAAGCGGGAAGTTTCGAACATCGAACATCGAACATCGAACATCGAACATCGAACATCGAACATCGAACATCGAACATCGAACATCGAACATCGAACATCGAACGGGCGCGCCATGTTTAGCCGCGACCCGGAGGGCAAGCGACAGCGCCGCCCGCAGGGGAGCGCGTCCGGGTTGGGGGGAGCATCGTTCAATCCGCGTGGAGGGGCGTGGGGACAGACGCTTTCAGCGTCGGCTTGGTGGTGGCGGTCGGCTTGGTGGTCGGCTTAGCCGCGGCCAGGGTGCGGCGCGCGGCCTCGATCTGGGCGGCGCGGGCGGGGCGAGCGGCGTCGGCGTCGATCTCCACGTTCTTCGCCATCCGCTTCAGCCGCGCCCCCGCGACGTGGCGGACGGCGGCCTCGTCGGAGTACATGCAGTCGAGGAGGAATTCCGGGTCGGCGCCGAGCTTGGCGACCTGGTCGCGCGGGAGGAACGGGTGGGCGGCGATCAGGGCGTCGACGCGGCCGACCTGTTCGAGCGAGAGGCCCGTGCGGTCGAGGGTGTGGTACAGCAGCAGCGCGCCGTCCGGCCCCATCGCCCGAAGCGCGGTCATGGCCTTCTCGCGGTCGGCGTATTTCTCGGCGTCGAGCGCGGTGACGAGCTGCTTGACCTGCCGCTCCATCACGTCGTCGCGCTTCCACTCGGCCGCGAACACCTGCCAGGCAGCCGCGTGCTCGATCGTGAATAGTCCTTCGAGCCGCAGGTCCTTGAGCAGCGGGCGGAGGTGCTGGTCGACCTCGCGGGCGTTCTTGCGGCGGAGCTCGGAGAAGTCCTTGGCGGTCAGGTTCACGCTGACGGGGTTGCGGCCGCGGTTGTCGCCCTCGAAGACGTTGAGGGTGACGCCATCGCCGATCCCGAACTCCGGGCGGTTGCGAACCTCCTGGATGGAAACGTTGGAGTTGCGGCGGATCGAGTTGGTGTTGCGGGAGATCGAGACCATGCCCGGCTGGGCGTTGATGTTGAGGTTCTGCTGGCCGCCGTCCTCGAGGTAGGACGTGTGGGAGAAGGAGAGGTACCAGCCGGTGTTGCCGGGCCGCCCGCCGACCTGTTGCACCATGACCATCGCCCACCCCTCGAGCCCCTCGACCTTCACGCGCATCTGGCCGACGTTCTTCTTTACCGCACCTTCGAACAGGGGGGAGGTGGCGGTGAGCTTGCCGTCGGCGACGGAGAGGCGGACGAGCTCGTCCATCCGGACCGTCTGCCCCGGGCGCAGCTCGGGCCGCTGCATGACCATCTTTTCCATCATCTGACGCTGCTGGGCCATCATCTTGCGATAGGCCTCGTTCTCGTCTTCCGCGCGGACGGCGGCGGGCAAGACGGCCAGGGCGAGCAAGCCGGCGATCGACAGTCGGCGGAGGTTCATGAATCGCACGCGTTCGGTAAAAGGTGGGCGAGAGGCGCGAGCCCGCGCGGGGACTCTCTTGCGTGTCATACCCCGGTCGCGGGCGTTTGTCGCAAGGATGTGCCGATTCGTGCGGGTGGCGGCGTGCCTGTAAACTTGCGCCAATGGAGATCCGCTTTACACACACCCGGCTTCTGGTGGCCGCGGAGGCGTTCGGGACGACTTACCGGTTTTACCGGGATACGTTGGGGCTGGCGCCGCTGTTTGATGGGGAGAAATCCGTGTACGCCGAGTTCCGGGCGGGCGGCGCGATGGGCGGGCCGGGGCACGTGCTGGCGCTGTTCCGCGACGACCTGATGGCCGACGCGGTGGGGACGGCGGCCTTGCCCGAGCCGACGGGGCGGGATCGGATGGTGATCACGTTCGAGGTAGAGAGCGTGGACGGCGTCGCGGCGGAGTTGCGGGCGAAGGGCGTGTCGCTGGTGACCGAGCCGCACGACCGGCCGGCGTGGATGATCCGCGTGGCGCACTTTCGCGACCCGGCGGGTCATTTGGTTGAGATCAACGCGCCGTTGCGGATCGCCTGAAAACGCAGGACGCGGAGGCACGCGATGTCGCGCGCCTCCGCGTCGGGAAGCAGGGGTGGATTGTCGATGCGGCCGGCGGCTACAGCGCGCGCGCCTTGTCCGGGTCGACGCGGTCGGACCAGATGCGGTCGTCCTTGTAATCCGGGTTGAGGTCGGGGGCCTCGGGGCCGTGGTCGCCGCGGGACATGGCCTCGTCGAGCTCGGCGAACGTCTCGAGTTCGGCGGCGTGATCGGGGGCGACCTTGCCGTCGGTCACGTCGGTGGGCATTCGGGAATGGTCGTCGGCGCGGGCCGGCGAAAAGGTCGAACCGCTGTGTTCGGTGTCGGGACCGGCGGGATTGAAAATGCTATTGGTCATTATGACGTCTCCTAGGTTGGGCGAACGGGTAACGAGTTGCAAACGGGGTGCCGGGGCTCGCAGCAAACGTTATGCGGATGTCCTTGGAACCTTGGTGTCGGGCAGCTTTTGCGCGTCCCGTCGGTCGCGATGACGGGAGTAACATGCGGGCATGGCCAAGGCACCCCCGCGCAGGGCGAAAACCGCGACACGTAGGCAGGGGACGAAAGCACGCCCGTCCAAGCGCCCCAAAGCGCTACGGACGCGCTCGCTGAAGGAGTATCAGGCGAAGCGGAATTTCGGCGTGTCGCCCGAGCCCGCCGGCGACAAGACGTCGGGGACGAAGAAGCCGCGCGCGGCGCGCGGCAAGGGCAAGGGAACGGGTCACACGTTCGTCGTGCAGAAGCATCTCGCGTCGCACCTGCACTATGACTTTCGATTGGAGCACGGGGGCACGCTCGTCTCGTGGGCGGTGCCGAAGGGGCCGTCGCTCAACCCGCGGGACAAGCGCCTGGCGATGCGCGTGGAAGACCACCCGCTGGACTATGCGAACTTCGAGGGGGTGATTCCGGAGGGGTACGGGGCGGGGATCGTGATGGTGTGGGACACCGGCACGTGGACGCCCGAGCCGGGTTTCGAGGACGTCGACGCGGCGCTGAAAGACGGCGAGCTCAAATTCCGGCTCGCGGGCGTGAAGCTCAAGGGGAGCTGGGTGCTCGTGCGCACGGGCGGCGGGCGGCCGGACGCTTCGGGCGAATCGCGCACGTGGCTGCTGATCAAGCACCGCGACGACTGGGCGGGCGAGGTCGACGTGCTGACGGCGGCGCCCAAGAGCGTCAAGAGCTTCGGCGACTTCGAGGACATCCTGGCGGGGAAAGAGCCGGCAGTGTGGGAATCGCACCGCCCGGCGAAGGGCGGGGCGGCGGGGAAGATGCTGGCGGAGGTGATTGCGCGGGCGGCGAAGAAGAAGGCGGGGAAGAAGGGGCGAGGGTGAACGCGTTGTGGTGCACGCGTCTCGCGCGCGGGACGCGTGCACCACAAGGGTTACTTCGCGCGGACGCACCAGAGGAACTTGCGCCCCTTGAGGTAGATGGCGCCGTCGGCGATCGCGGGGGAGGCGTAGTTGTTGTCCGCCAAATCGTTCTTCGAGACGGCCGCGGGCGTGTCGCCGGGGGTGAGGACGAAGGACGTTCCCGCGGAGGCGGCGTACAGGTGGTCGGACGTCGTGACGAGGCTCGCCGCGGGCGTCGCGCCGTCGAGGCGGAGGGACGACAACTCCGTTCCGTCTGCCAACTTGAACGTCTTGAGCACACCGGGTGACTGCAGGCGGTAGAGGCGGCCCCCGAGGATGACGGGCGAGCCGAAGGCTTCGGGGACCTGCTTGATGGTCCACGGCGTGTGAGACTTGGTGACGTCGCCGGCGGCGGCGGGGTCGATCGCGATCGCGTAGCCCGGTCCGCCGCGGCCGGAGTCGATGTAAGCGAGCTTGGCGTCGGCGGCGTAGACGGGCGAGACGGTGTCGCCCTTGGCCTTGGCGGACCATGCGACGGCGCCGGTCGCCGGGTCGACGCCCTGGAGCGCATCCGACGCGGCGACGAGCAGCAGGGGTTTGCCGGCGACGTCGATCAGCGTGGGCGTGCTGTGGGCGAAGTTGACGGCAGGCCGCTTGGCCTCCCAGGCGAGTTTGCCGGTCTTGCGGTCCAGGGCGATCAGGGCGGACTGCTTCTTCGTCGTGTCGGCCTGCACGATGACGGTCTCGCCGACGACGATGGGCGAGCAGCCGATGGCGACGTCGAACGCCGTGGCGTTGGGGAGCTCGTACCGCCAGACTTGGTTGCCCGCGTGGTCGAGTGCGGCGAGGACGCCCGAGCCGAACAGCGCGTAGACGCGGTCGGCGTCGGCGGCGGGTGTTGGCGCAGCGTACCCGCCGCGCAGGTCGGTCAACAGCCACGGCCCCGGCGCGACGGGGACGTTCCAGAGCTCCTTGCCGTCCTTCGCATCGAAACACAGCACGCGGTGCTGCCGGTCGGCGTTGACGGCGACCGTGACGAAGACTCTGCCGCCGACGACAATCGGCGAGGAGTAGGGGGTGTCGGACTTGGGGAGCGGGGCCTTCCACGCGACGTTCTCGCCGGTCTTGGCGTCCCACTTCGTGGGAAGGTTCTTCTCGGGAGAGTGGCCTTGTCCCTCGGGGCCACGCCACTGCGGCCAGTCGGCGGCGCGGGCGGGGAGGGTGAGGAGCGCGAGGATGATGATGAGGCGGTGGGGCATGGGAGGCTCTGGGGGGTGATACCGCGGGAGAGGGCCGGCGCTCATGTAGCTCAACATTCCGATGTTGAGGAACGGCGCACCTCCCGCGAGTGGCGGTTCATGTTCCTTCGAGCGCACTTCCTCAACATCGGAATGTTGAGCTACTGGCGCGTCACACGTACTCGATCGCGCGGGCGTTCAGGAAGACGAGGGCGACCTCGGTCACCGGCCGCTTCGTGATGTGGGCGAGGGCGCGGCGGTAGAGGTCGACTTGGGGCCGGTAGAAGTCGACGCGGGCGGCAAGTGTCCCGGCGGTCAGGCGGTCGGTCTTGTAGTCGATGACGGTGAGGCCGGCGGCGGTCGGGAGGAGCGCGTCGACCCGGCCGCGGATCATGACGCGGTCATCGGGGGAGGTTGTCGCCGCCGCGGTCGCGCCGACTTCGGACGGGTCGACGGCGAAAGTGAAGGAGAGCTCGCGGCGGACGTCGGCGGCGTGTTTGGCGAGTCGCCGGCCGAGGGGCGTGTCGAAGAACCATTCGATCGCGGCGCGGTCGACGGCGGCGACCTGGGCGGGGGTGAGCAGGCGTCGGTTGGCGAAGTCGATTAGCTGTAGGTCGAGTTCGTGCGAGCCCCGAGCGAGGTCGAGGTACTGGAGGGCCAGGTGCGTGGCGGTGCCGATGTCGGCGGCAGACGTGACGGACGATTCGGCGCGACAGCGGGGCGTGGCGAGGGGCAGGAGCGCGTTTGGCGCTGCGGCGGCACGGCCACGCGACGGCGCGTCGTCGGCTTCGAACGCCGTCGGGCGCGTGGCCGTGGCACCCGACGGGGGCGGTGAAGCATCCGGGGCGTCGCCGTCAGGCTCCGCATGTGGCGTGGTGGGAATCGTGCGCGCGTCGTAGCCGGCGGGCAGGTCGCGGCCCTGCTTGAGCCAGGCGGTCACGCCGCGCGCGGCTTCGATCTTAGTCAACTCGGCGTGCGCGTACCGGGCGGTCAGGCGGTGAACGATCGCGTCCGCCTCGGCCGTCATCGGCGGCGCGGGCGAAAGCGGTTCGAGCCGCGCGAGGTGTTCCTGTTCGGCCGTCAGTGTGGGCCGGCGAAGCTCGGGGCCGGTCCACCGGGCGACTTCGTCGGCGGTGTGCGGCGTGACGGCGAGGGCGTTGTCGGCGGCGGTCATTGCCGCCACGGGGCCGAGCCAGTCGAGCGTGGTGCCGGCGGCCTGGACGTCGGCGGCGGGCATGGGGCCGGGGTGGCCGGTCCAGGCGGTCTGCCAGGCTTCCAGTTTCGAGGTTGCGCACGTGCCGCTGAGGATCAGGTGTTCTTTGGCGCGGGTCATCGCGACGTAGAGGATGCGCAGTTCTTCGGCGAGCGACTGGCGGCGGATCGACTCCCGCACGAGCACCGTCGCGAGCGAGGGGTAGCGGATGCGCTTGGCGTGGTCGACGGCCGAGAGCGCGAGGCCCGCGTTGCGGTCGAGCAGGATCGGGCCGCGCGCGTCCTGGAGGTTGAACCGCTTGCCCATCTCGGGCAGGAAGACGACGGGGAATTCGAGGCCCTTCGAGTGGTGGACGGACATGATCCGCACGACGTCGGCCGCCTCGGAGAGGACGGAGGGCTGGCCGGCGTCGGTCTCGGACTCGAGCTGGTCGAGGAAGCGCAGGAACCGGTACAGGCCCTGGCGCGCGAACGAACCGAACTGGGCGGCGCGGCGGTGGAGCTCGAGGAGGTTGGCGACGCGCTGTTGGCCGGCGGCGAGGCCTTCGACGAGCGCGAGGTAGCCGGTCTGGTCGTAGATCTCCCAGATCAGTTCCGCCAGTGGGCGGTGGCGTGCGACCTGACGCCAGCGGGCGAGCTGGTCAAGAAAGTCGCGGAGGCGGGCGGCGAGCTCGTCGTCCTTCTCCAGTGCGTAACGCGTGACGGCGATGTGGAACGGCACGGGCTCGGAGTCGCGGGCTGCGCGTTGCGAGCCGCGTGCGGGGTACGCCAAGCGAATGCGCGCGAGGCAGTCTTCGGGGTCCGGGAGCCCGGCGAGCGGGCTGCGGAGGACGGCGGCGAAGGGGATGTCCTGATGCTGGTTGTCGAGGAGGGTGAGGAGGGAGCGGACGTCGCGCACCTCCATCGAGTCGAAGTAGCCGGCGCCGCCGTCGCGGTAGGCGGGGATGCCGGCCGAGCGGAGGATCGAGGCGTACTGGTCGGACTTGACGCGCATCGAGCGAAGGAGGACGACGACGTCGCCGAAGCGCATCGGGCGGGGGACGAACGCGCCGTCGGGGCCCTTTTCCATGACCTGCATGCGCGGGCCGACCTGATTGCCGACGGCGTCGATGCCCAGGAGCTCGCGGATGCGGACGGCGACGAACGCGGCCTCGCGCTCGGCGCGGCCGAGCTCGTCCTCGTCTGTGGAGGCGGGGTCGGACTCGCCCGCGTGGTCGTCGTCCGCCGACAGGTCGTCGGGAAGGAGGTGGAGTTCGATCGGCGCGCCGGGGAACGTGTCGGGCAGGTCCTGGGGGTAGCCGGCGCCGGGCCGCAGCTCGTGGGAGCCGTCGTACTCGATCTCGGCGGCGGCGCGGGTCATGAGGCGGCGGAAGACGTGGTTGACGCACTCGAGCAGGGGGCCGCGCGAGCGGAAGTTCTGCTGGAGGTCGATGACTTCGCCGGGGGCGATGTCTTGGGGGGGACGCTCGGCCACTGAAGTGACCAAGCCTCGATCGGGGGCTCGGAACCGTTGGTCGCGATTGAGGAAGCGTGTGGGCTCGGCGAGGCGGAAGCGGTAGATGGATTGCTTGACGTCGCCGACGGTGAAGAGGTTGAGGGTGGGGATGGCGGATTGGGCGTCTGGAACATCGTCCGCGCGAATGGTGGGCGGTGCCCACCCTACGGCCAGGCATTCCCGGCTCACCAGGTGCAGGATCGCGTCCTGCACCTCGTTGATGTCCTGGTACTCGTCGACGAGCACGTGCGAGAACTGCTTGTGGGCGGCACGGGCGACGGCGGAGGGGCGGAGTTCTGCGCCGGTGCAGGAGGCGTCGCGCAGGATGCGCAGGGCGTAGCGTTCGAGGTCGTTGAAATCCAGGCGGCGGGCGCGGTCCTTGGCGGCGCGGTAGCGATCGCCGAACTCGGTCACGAGCGCCAGCAGCTCGGCCGCCGATGGGAGGACCGAGCGCAGGCCCGCCCGCCACTCGGCGACGGAGAAGCTCGCCAAGGCATGAATCTCGCCGCCCTTGAGCGCGTCCTGGATCGACTTGATCAGCGCGCTCGCCAGGTCCTTCCCGGGCACGTCGCCCTTGATCGTCGGCTTGCGGAACTCAAGCTTGAACCCGAGGACCACGGCCGCCAGCCCGTCCAACCCGCGCGCGCCGAGTAAATCCTTCCAGTCGTTGGCGATGAGGCCGAGTTGGCGGACGTAATCGCCGAATTTGCCGAGCCCTTCGTAGCCACCAATGACGCGTGCGGCGTCGTCGCACCGCCGGCAAAGGGTGTCGAGCCGCGCGCGGATCAGGCCGGCGAGTTCGTTGCCGAGCTCCGTGCTCTCGAACGTGTTGAGCGGGTCGGCCGCCTCGGTCAGCCGGGCGAGCGCGCGGTCGCCCCACGCTTTGGGGTCGACCAGGCTGCACAGCATCTCGTACGTGCGCAGGACGTGGGGGATGAGGCGCTCGTCGTCCCCCCCCGCGTAGGCGTCGACCAGCGCTGCGAACGCGCCGCCGTCGTCCGTCTCGTACCTGTGTGCGAACACGTCGCGCGCGACCTCCGCGCGGAGCAACTGCTGCTCGTCGCCGTCGAGCATCTGGAACGTCGGGTCGAGGCCGAGCAGGTGGAAGTTCTGCCGGATCAACTTCGAGCAGAACCCGTGGAGCGTTGAGACCTGGGCGCGCTCGACCATCGCGAGTTGACGCTCGAGGCGCGAGTTCTCGTCTTTGACGTGGGCGAGGCGTGCGCGCAGGGCCCGCTCGATCCGGGCCTTCATCTCGGCGGCGGCCGCCTCGGTGAACGTGACGACCAGCAGCTCGTTCACGTCGCACGCCGGGTCGGCGTCGCACACGAGATGGGCGCAGCGGGCGGCCAGCACGGCGGTCTTTCCCGAGCCCGCCGCGGCGGAGACCAGGAGCGACCGCCCCGTCGTGCGAATGCCGCGGAGCTGGTCGGGGGTCCAGGATGGGGTGGGGGAGGCCATTGGTTGAACGCGGCTCTGCCGAATCGGAAAACGAAGAACGAGAAAACGTAAAGAAGACGCGCGCGGTTGCTTTACGTTTTTCGTCTTTTCGTTTTCTCCCTCACTTCCGTTCCTCCACCACGCGCTTCAGCACCTCCGCGCGCGACAGGACGTTCAGGTGCGTGTACTTGTTCATCGAGGGGTCGAATCGGCAGAGCGACCGGAACTCGCAGTACGGGCACGGCGTGACTTTCCGCATGTAGTACGGGCTGATCTCGATGTGCCCGCCGAGCAGTTGGTCCGTCATCCGCGCCAGGACGTCGCGCACGTGGTCGATCAGGGCCTCGAACTCGGCCTCCTCCGCAACGTCCGACCCGCTCGCCGAGTACCCGCCCTCCTTTTTCTCGTGCGCCGCCACGACGTCCGACTTCACGCCCGGGCCCATCGCGGTGTCGAGGTGGCGGACGTAGTTTGCGTGGAGCAGGCCGCGCGGCTTCTCTCGCAAATCGAGCCGGGCCGGGTCTTCGTCCGGATCGACCTCGGACGGGTGACCCACGTCCTCCAGGTCGCGCAGGAGCTTGACGTATAGGGCGGCCGCGGGGGTGAGCTTTCGGCCGGCCAGCTTCTCGCCGTTCTCGCGCAGGACGAGCAGGTACGTCAGAAGTTGCAGCGACAATCCGTGGTACACGTTCGCCAGCGAAAGCGGCTTGCCGGACAGCTTGTAGTCGATCACGGCGAATGCCGATTGGTCGGCGGTGACGTCGACGCGGTCGATCTTGCCGGAGAGCACCAGCCGGTGCCCGCCGGGCGTCGGGATCTCCATCGCCGGGAGGTCTGCGCCGGTGGCGGGCCCGAAGGTCAGTTCGGCGTACGCGGGGGCGAAGTTCCCGCGCCGGGCGGCGGCGTCTTGGGCGGCCGCGACTCGGCCTAGCGTCGCTTCGATCCGTTGCAGGAGGTATCGGTTGCGCGCGGACGAGAGCAGGATCTCTCCCTTGAGTTCCTTGCCGACCTGCTGGGCCATCTCGTGGATCAGGCGCTCGCGCTCGGCGACGGGCAGGTCGGGCCAGCCCTGCTTCCGCTCGACCAGCACGCGCACGATCTTCTCGAGCACGTGGTGGAACACGTTGCCCAGGTCCAGGGGAGAGACCGCCTCCTCTTCGTCGCGCTCGCGGAGGTCGAGGCCGAAACGGGCGAAGTGCTTGAACCCGCACGCCGCGAAGGTTTCGATCCGCGTCACGCTCGCGTGGAGCGCGTCGCCGAAGAGCTCTCGCACGACCGCCTTCGAGAGCTTGGCCCCGTTCGCGTACTGGAGCGCCCGCCAGGCGCGGAAGCGCATGACGTCGATCGACGACCCGTCCGTGTCGCGCGTCGCGAGCCAGTGGTAGAGGGCGCGGAAAGACTCCTGGGTGCTGAGTGCTGAGTGCTGAGATTGCGGATCTCGGATTTCGGATTGCGGATTGGTCTCACTGCTTGTCGCTTGCGGCCTAGCGACTGCTCCCAGTCCTCTCACCCATTCCATGAGTGTTGTAATGAGTTGTCGCGGCGTCCCGACCGCCTCCAGCTTGTTCTCCCCCTCCCCCGCGACGTTCACGACGCGCCCCTTGAGTTTCGGGAATAATTCCAGAAACCGATCCCAGAACCGCGACGGCCCGAGCGGCTTGCCGCCGTCGCCGGCCAGCGCGCGGGTCAGTATCAGCCGCTCGCTGGCGCGCGTGAACGCCGTATAGCCGAGCAGGTTTTCGTCGAGCAGTTTGCGGTGCGTGTCCGGGTCGACGTCGAGGCGGCGCGTCCGCAGTTCGCGCCGCTCGGCGTCGGACAACACCGTGTCCTCACGCGGCATTTTGGGGAATACGCCCTCGTTCAGCCCCATCACGATCACGACCTTCAGGTCGGGCGTGCGCGTGCGATCGACCTGGCCGACCAGCACCTGGTCCAGCGTCGGCGGCGTTAGCGCCAGCTCGAACGACTCGACGCCGGCCTCGTAAATGTCGACGAAATCCGCCAGCGTCGCCGGTTCGTCCCCCAATAATTCGACCATCTGATCGAGCAGCTCGACAAGCGTCTTCCACGCCTGCGCGTGCTCGTCCCGCTGCTCGAACCGGCCCTCGTCCTGTGCCGCCGCCATCCACTTTGCGACCGCCTCGGGCGCCTGGAATCGGTCGAACAGGTCGAACACCGCGAGGACGATCCGCCGGAGCGTCAGCCCGTCGCCGGCCAGCGCTTTGACCAGCGGTTGGATCGGCCCGACGACCTTCCGGCGCAGAGCGTCCACCCGCGCGGCCTGTGCGATTTCGCGCGGGTCCTCGTCTTCCGCCCCGAGCATGCGCCGGGCGAATCCCCATGGCGCCGACTGAGTCCACACCCCGCCCCCGCGGATGCGGTGCGCCAGCACGTAGTTCTCGAGTTCGTCCGCCTCGGCGTCCGTCAGCCCGGTCAGTCCGGACTTGAGGATCGACATGGCGCCGTCGTGCGGCCAGCCCTGCTGCACGACCTGCAGCACCCCGCGCAAAAACCCGAGCAGCGGGTGATGCGCCACCGCCCGCCGGCGGTCGACGAAGTACGCGATGTCGTGCTCGCGGAAGCTGGCGGCGATCAGCTCGTGATACTCCTCCAGGTCCCGCAGCAGGACGGCGATCTCGCGCAGGCGCACGCCGCCGCTCGTGCACAGCTCGCGGATCCGACGGGCGACTGCGTCGACCTCCGCCCGCCGGTGCTCGGCCTGGATCATCTCGATCTCGCGCGCCTCTACGTCCCGGTGGATCGCCAGTCGGCGGACGACGTCGCGCTCGACCAGTTGCAGCGCCTCGGTGCGGAAGCGGTGCACGTCTCGCAGCACGATCGGCCCATCGACCGCCACGCCTTCGCGCGCCAGCGTCGCCCACAGTCGCCGATACGTATCCTCGACCGAGTGGAACGGGCTCAGGTCTTCGGGGTTCAGGTGCGGGTTGGCGAGCAGGGGGCTGGCCGGGTCGATCGTGAGCGTGACCTCGACCGTCCGGCACGCCTTGCCGAGGGCCGCGATCACCCGTAGTTCGAACTCGGTGAATTGCCCGAACGCGTCGATGTATGCGGTCGCACCGCGCAGCCGCCCGCTTGTCGCAATGCACGTGAGCACCTGCTCGAGTCGCCGGTGGCGGTCGAGGCGCTCTTGGCCGAGGTAGGCGGAGTATGCGTCGTACAGGAGTCGGAGGTCGCTGAACTTCGCGTGCAGGGCCCGGAGCTCGGGGGCGATTTCGGACTGCGGATCTCGGATCGCGGATGGATCGCCGTCGCGCGCTTCCTCTGCTTCTGACTTTTGTCTTCCCACCCCCGCGCGCTCGAGGTCATGCACGAGCGCGGCCATGTCGTCGCTCGT
>DATHXE010000779.1:0-8092 GCA_035459845.1 Tepidisphaeraceae bacterium
GGTGACCGGAGCGCCATGAAGGGGGTGCGGATTCGACATCATCAGTGATTCCCAAAGTCCCACAGGTGTAAAGCGGAGGAGAAACAACGCGTCCCGTCCTTGCATCCGTGTTACGTCCCCCACAGCATCGGGTTCTGCACAAAAGTTCTCGATAGGTGATTCCGCTTACCGGCGGGGGGCTTGGAAGCGTGGGATACCGCACGCCGGCGCAGAGCTCATCAATACAAATCACGTGACGAGATATGGTTGCGCGACGTGGGTTACGGTATGGGGGACGTGCCGGCGGGAACGTCGTAAGGAAAAATTCCGGACGGAGTCTGGACGGGTCGGGCGAGTTTTGCACCGGTCGGAGGGCAATGCTGCGGTCGAACCGTTTTCGGCCGCAACGCGGCGCAAGATTAAAGCCCACGGCGCGAGCGCTTGCGCCGCGCCCCACTGGGCTATATCGGTTAGTACTTGTTGAGAGACGTGATCAGCGCCTGCTTGCCGCGGCCAAGGTGGCGGAGGATGAAGCCGTCGGTTTTGACGGTGGCAACGACCTCGCCGGGGTCTCGGTCGAAGGCGGCGTTGGTCAGTCGGCGGAGGTTTTCGGGCGTCTGGTGCGAGCCGTCCCACCACTCGTTGAGGTCGCCGCCATAGGACTGCATGTGGCGGAAGTCCTTGTAAGGCACGCCGTGGGCGGCGCACGTGGCTGAGAGCCTGGCGTGCAGCGCCTCGCGGTCCTCGAGCATGTCGGGGGCGAGGCAGGCCTTCTCGAACTCGGGATGCAGCGGGAGCAGGAGGACGCGGACTTCGATCTGGTTCGACTTGGCGGTCGTCAGGAACTCGTCCAACAACTCGAGCATGCGGGCCTGCGGCTCGAGGGCGCGGCGGCCGGACGAGGCCTCGCCCGAGCCCATGCGCTTGCGCCACGCGTCGATCGCGCGGTGGCGGTCGAGGTCGCGCGTGCGGCGGCGCTCGCGCTCCCAGCGGAGCACGTCTTCGGCCGACGCGCCGTCGGCGGGGCGGCCCTCGTCTTCCAACTGGGCGCGGGCGACGTAGATGTTGTAGCCGTTTTCGAGCAGCACGTTATCGACGCGCCGCAGCTTGCGGTTGCGCGGGATCCGCCCCTCCCATGCGTTCTGGATGCTCAGCCAGGTCGTCTCGGGCGTGACGTTGCCGAGGGCGCGGGCGAGCAGGCCGATGTTCTCGGGAAACGGCGCCTGCTTGAACAGGCCCCAATGGGCGACGGTCTGGAGCTCGTACTGGCTGGTGACGGCGGCGAAGGCGGACTCGTCGAGGCCGAGGAGGATCGTCTTGGGGGCGGCCTGGTTGGCGATCAGGAACTTGAGCTGGGTGAGGAAGTCGACGGGTCCCGCGGCGCTGACGGCGTAATTGAACGCGCGCTTGCCGGTCAGGGCCTGCAGGTAGTCCGTGTTGACCTGCATCATCCGGCTCGAGCCCATCACGACGAGCTCGGCGGGTCGCTTGGCCTTGACCTGCTCTTCGATGCGGCGGGTCTTCCAGGCGCGCTCGCCCATGGACGGGCGGACCTTGGAGGGGAACAGCTCGGTCGAGTTGCCGATCACGTTCACGCCGAACCCGAGCACGAGCATGACGGCGGCGGTGAGGAGGAAGACGACGAGGAAGCCGTAGCGCCGCCCGTGCGACGTCTCGAGGGACGAGGCCTGGTAAGGGGACGGGTCCGCGGCGGTCGCGGATGGCGTCGGGGGGTTGTTCGTCGCGTCTTCCAATTCAGACTTCTCGCTCAGAACCTGAAGTACAGGAAATCCATTTTGACGCCGAAGTGCAAGACACAAATGCCGAAGGCAGCGCCGGCGAGGATGGCGTACCACCAGCGGTAGCGTAGGCCGTAGGCGATTTGGGTGCTGTTGGGGACGAAGTTGCACCAGAGCCAGCCGAAGGCGATGAGGGACCAGAGGGTGATGGGGTCGAGGACGGCGGCGGTCTCGACGCCGCGGCGGCCGGTGGTCATGACGGTGCGGACGTCGAGGAGGCCGAGCATTTCCCGGAACATGGTCCACGCGGGCCGCATCGATTGGAGGCCGAGCACTTCGACTCCGGCGCCCTTGCCGGTGGAGATCTTCACGTCGGCGGCGCGGAACAGGACCCAGCCGATGACGATGAGGAGGAAGGTGAAGTGGCGGCGGAGGGAGACCATCGGGACGAGGAGGATGATGGCCGCGCCGACCGGGATGTGGCGGTGCCAGGACATGAGGGCGCGGAGCGCGAATTCGTCATTCGGGCCGCGCCGGATGCCGCGCGCGACGTCGACCAGCCAGCCGAAGACGCCGTTCTTTTCGAGGACGAAGAGGAGGGCCACGGAGAACAGGCCCATGGAGATGTACTTGGACCAGCGGGCCTCGCCACCGGGGAGGGTCCGCTTGAGTAGCGCGACGGCGGCCAGGAGCGTGAGGGCGATGATCGCGAAGCCGATGTCCTGGGACGGCGGGCCGAGGTGTTTGCGGAGTGCGTACCAGGCGACGAACCCGACGGCGCAGGCGGCGAGCCCGATGGCGGGCCAGTTCCGGCCGGTGGACGGTTCGAGGATGCGGGTGGTGCCGTCGGCGGTCGTGCGGGCCTCGCGCTTGCCGAACGCCTTCTTGATGTAGTGCGTGACGACCAGCAGTAGGCCGTGCCAGGCGCCCCAGAGGATGAAGAGCCAGGCGGCGCCGTGCCAGAGGCCGCCGAGGAGCATGGTGATGAACAGGTTGCGGGAGCGGAACCACCCGGATTTGCCGGACTCGTGCCCGCGCGGGGAGGTGCCGCCGTCGGCCGCCGTCCCCACGGTGAGCTCGGCGGACTTCTGCGGCCCGGTGCGCTTGCGGCCGTCGCCGCCGAGCGGGATGTAGAGGTAGTCGCGGAGGAAGGCGCCGAGCGTCATGTGCCAGCGCTTCCAGAAGTCGACGGGGTCGACGGCCTTGTACGGGCTGTCGAAGTTCTGGGGCAGGCGGACGCCGAACATGTGGCCCAGGCCGGTGGCCATGTCGGAGTAGCCGGAGAAGTCGAAGTAGAGCTGGAAGGTGTAGCCGAGGACGGCGCCCCACGCCTGCTCGGGGCCCAGGCCGCCGATGGAGCCGCCGTCGCGCCCGAGCATGGCCCAGAGGGGATTGATCTGGAACGCCAGGCGGTCGGCGATGACCAGCTTTTTCACCAGCCCCATCGTGAACAGGATCAGCCCGAGGTTGACCTGCCCCCAGTCGGGCCCGCGGCGGGTCCAGTTGATGTCGCGGAACTGGTGGAGGATGTCGCTATAGCGAATGATCGGCCCGGCGACCAGGTGCGGGAAGAACGAGATGAAGCAGGCGTAATCGAGGTAGCTCTTGGCCGGCTTGGCGACGCCGCGGTAGATGTCGATGACGTAGCTCATCGACTCGAACGTGTAGAAGGAGATGCCGACGGGGAGGACGAGCTCGAGGACGGGGATCTTGCCGGCCCCGATGGTGCGGGCGATGTCGTGGGCGATCTGGGAGAGGAAGCCCGAATACTTGAAGAAGGCGAGGAGGCCGAGGTTGGCGGCGAGGGAGAGGCCCAGGAAGAGCTTGCGGCGACCGCGGGCGGTCTCGGGGAGGCGGACGATCGCCCGGGCGGCGAAGTAATCCACGCTACTGGAGGCGATCAGGATGATCGTGAAGCGCCAGGCCCAGAGGGAATGCTTGAGGTCGGCCCATGAGGTGATCTTGAGCGAGCGGACCAAAGCCGAGAAGTCGAACTCGGGCGAGCCCTCTTTAGTGAACTGCGAAAAGCTGTAAAACGCGAAACTGGCGACGGTTAGGAGCGTGAGGCGCCAGCGCAGGCTGTGCCATCCCCAGAACAGCGCGAAGGTGATCGGGAGGAAGAGGAGGCAGAATTCGTAGCTGTTGAACAGCACGGGGCGTGCGGAAGGTCTTAAGAGACGCGGGGAATGGAGTCAAACCGGTGTGACGGTGTGACCCCTCTGCGGACCCGCTGTTTCCCGATCGTTTTGGCGCGCGTCGCGACGTGCCCTTAGAACGGGATGTCGTCGTCATTGAACTCGTCGTCGCCGTGCTTGCCCTTTTCGCGCTTGGGGCGGGGGAAGTCGATGTCGTCGGGCATGCGGGGGTCGTAGGGTTCGGAGGGGCCGAACGACTTGTCGTTCTCGTCGTCGTCGTCATCGAACGACTCGCCGGGGAGTTCGCCCGAGTCGGATTCCTTCCACGGCATGTCCTTGGTCAGGCCGTAGGGGTCGTCCGGGTCGTCGTCGTCCTCGTCGTCGTCCTCCCAGGGAAGGGCTTCGTCGACGCCGGCACCTACAGTGTCGTCGTCGTCGTTGTCGAAGTCGTCGTCGTACTCCTCGTCGGGGTCGTCGTCGAACCAGCCGTCGATGTGCTTGCTCCCGCACTTGGGGCAGACGGCGTTCTTGCCGTAGTACTTGCCGTCCGGCGGGGCGAAGTAGTGGTCGCACTCGGAGCAGTGCCAGCCGAGGTCGCAGGGGTGGACGTCGAAGGTGAACCCGCGCCCGCCGCAGGTCGTGCAGGGGCAGGCCCACATTTGTTCGTTGGCCATCCAGCGCATCTCGACGGCCTCGAAGCGGTGGCCGCGGGCGCCGCAGTGGATGCACTCGCAGACCAGGTCGAGGTGGTCGGCGGGGGGCTTCATGCAGTCGGCGTGGGCCTCGGGGGGCAGCGCGTGGTATTCGGCGACCTGGACGGTCCGGCACGCGGCGCGGTCGGGGAAGAGCTTGGGCGCGGCCTCGTCGCGGACCGGGTCGCGGTACTCGCACCACTTGCAGCACGCGAGGTCGGATTCGTAGAACCCCCGGCAGTGGTTGCAGCGGAAGAAGGTGGGCCCGGCCTCGCTCATACGCGCGCTCCGTCTCCTGACCCCCGGACGTGGAGCGGGAATGCTAACCGAAGGCGCGGGGGGACGCGAGATGGTGGGTAGGGGGCAGCGCTCGTGCATCACTAAAGTGAGCACGCCGATGACGCGCAACGAAAGACCCCAGGGGTTCGATCCCTGGGGTCATCCGACTTCCGGGTTCTGGGTGTTACGTCACATGCGGAAGATCGCGTCGATGCCGAAGGTGATCTGGTTGTTCTCTCCGTCGAACACGTCGTCGTGCGAGTAGTCGAAGCGGAGCTCGGGGCGGATGACGAGGGAGCCGAGGTCGCGGTGGCCGGCGAACGGCTTGATGTCGACGCCGACGGTGACTTCGAAGAGGTCGAGGTCGGGGAGGGTGCGGACGCCGTCCTCGTCGTGGAAGAACTCGGCCCGGGCCTTGAAGGTGAGGTACTTGTTCACGTCATAGGAGCCGAGGACGGCGAACGAGTAGAGGTAGCCCGACCCGCCGTCGGCGGCGCCGGCGTTGTCGTAGAGGAAGTACCCGTTGGCGAGGAACCTGCACTTGTCGGTGGGCTTCCAGAAGAAGGTGGCGTCCCACGTGGTCCGGTAGTCGGAGTCGTTGCCGGGCTGCTCGGGGCCGGTGCTGTTGGCGATGTAGATCGCCATGCGGTCGTTGAGGACGATGTTTAGGGAGCCGAGGAAGGACCAGGCGTCGTTGGAGTCCTTGAAGCCCTGTTCGTCGCCGCGGGTGATGCCGCCGGTGAGGGTGACCTTGCGGGCCGGGTCGAGGTCGAACGTGAGCAGGGCGCCCATGTGGGTGAACGGGTAGCCCGAGCCGAAGACGAACGACCGGGAGTAGAAGCCGATGAAGTCGGCGGTCGGGTTGATCGACTCGAACCCTACGAGGTTGACGAACTTGCCGACGCGGAGGCGGGCGCCGTTGAGGACGGGCAGGGACAGGTCGGCGTAGAACTGCACGGGGTCGAACTGGTTCTCCGGGTCGCGGGGGCCGTCGTACCAGTCGAAGATGCCGTTGGCGTGGATCAGGCCGGCGTCGGCGCCGTACATCCACTCCATGGCCCCGCCGATGTCGAACTTGTTCCGGCGGTAGTCGACGCGCTTCTCGATGGTGAGGCTGACCTGGTGGAGGGTGGGCTCGTCGTGCTCGAAGTCGAAGGAGCGGAAGGCGTTCTGGCCGGTGGAGGGGTCGTCGAAGTTGTGGGTCCAGCCGACCTGGACGTGGCCGTAGATCTCGATCCCGGTCTGCTTGTAGAGCGAGTCGGAGGGGTCGAAGACGCGGGTGAGCAGGCCGGGGGTGCGGCCGGTCGCCGGGGCGGCCGCGACCGCGCCGGCGGGGACGGACTGCACGGGCGTGCCCGTGGTGCTGGCGCCGGTTTCGGCGGCGGACGCGATCGAGGGCCAACCGAGCGCCGCGGCGGCCGCGGCGACGAGGACGTGAGCAGACTTCCGCATGACGCTCCTTCTGAAAAACGGGTGCGGGTGAACGAACTTCGTAAACGGACGTGCGCGCGGGGCCCGCGCGTCGAAAAACGCGCGCGGGGGGTTCCCGTAATCCCCTCCCATCGACCGGCGGGCGTCGGATTCATCAGTCCGCCGGGGAATCGGGGCGTGAGTAGAGGGGAACGGGCGGGGGGTGTCAAATGGTGAGGATTTGCGGGCAGGTCCGATATTTCGCGCGCGGGCGGATCTCGCGATCACGCGCCCGGCAACACCCGGAACTTCGGGAACGCACCTGCGTTCGGCGCGCCGGTCCACAGGGCGTCCCACGCGGCGCGGGTGACGGTGGCGGAGCGGTAGAGGACGGCCTCGCGCGGCAGGGTCGGCAGGGGGACGCCGTTGGTCGGGCGGAGGGCGCCTTCGCCGGTGAGGCAGTAGACGGCGGGCGGGGCGGAGGAGTCGGGGGTCGGCCAGACGATCAGATCCCAGCGGCGGCGGACGTCGACGGGGGCGCCGGGCACGTTCACGACCGCGCCGACCTGCTCGGCGATCAGGTCGACGGCCGACAGCTTGTAAAAGCCCAAAAGCGCGGCCGACAGCAGGTCGCGCTGGCTGGGGTTGAGGGAAGGCGTGAGCGCGTCGGCGGCGATCGAGGCCATGACCCAGCCGGAGCGCTGTTCGAAGACGATCGTCATGGCTTCCGAACAGGCTGGGGCAGAGCTCGGGGCGCTATGCGACCCGTGCGACGGCCCGGATCCGTTTGCCGCGTGCGAGTCGTGGCCGTGCACCTCACCCTTGGCGATCGTCGCGCGGACCTGCGTCGTCGAGAGGCGCAGCGACGCGAGTCCCAAGGGGCCCGATGCGAACAACGGGTGGCGGTTGACCAGGGCGAGCAGTTCGCGCTCGACCAGGGCGTGCAGGGCGTGCTCGGCGTGTTCGATCGCGCGGTGGGCCTTGGCGGACGACTCCGGGTCGGTGTCGCCGCGGGCGGCCAGCTTGCGGAGCCGCGCGTAGGCCTTGGGCAGCGTGCCGGAGTGGAAGCCGGGGCAGAGGAAGCCGGCCATCGTCTCGCCGTGCGAGCCGACCTTGACGGGCCCGAGCATGCGGGGGCGGTTGGCGTGGTAGAGCTTCCAGTTCGCGCGGAACTCCCAGGCGAGGAAGCCGAAGATGCCGGGGATCGAGGTGACGATCGCGCCGCCCATGGCCAGGGCGCGGACGCGCTCGACGCCGAACTTGCCCAGGACGTCGGCGACGAACGGGATCGTCGGGAGCAGCAGCTTGTGGGAGACGGTGACGACCGGGAAGTGCTTGATCGGGTTGATCTGCGGCTCGACGAGCAGGTTGATGATCAGGCGCGTGAAGTAGGCGACGTAGAACCAGACGACGCCGACGGCGGCCTTGAGCACGACCATCGCGCGCGACTGGCCGGGGCGGAAGC
This sequence comes from Tepidisphaeraceae bacterium, assembly GCA_035459845.1. Taxonomy (GTDB): domain Bacteria; phylum Planctomycetota; class Phycisphaerae; order Tepidisphaerales; family Tepidisphaeraceae; genus DASPKW01. The sequence continues at coordinate 7,700 of DATHXE010000779.1, forward strand.
GCAGGCGCTCGTCGACCGCGTAGAGGAATCGGTCGACGCCCTCGAGGAGCGACTGGAACAGGGCCATGATCGCCCGGCCGAGCGCGACGAGGATCTCCCACCCGCGCCGCGCGACGGTCGTGCGCAGGGTGTGGAGCATCTCCCGCTCGAACAGTCGGCCGGCGGGCGTGTTCAGAACGAGGTTGACGCCGAGGAAAGCGAGCCCGACGACCAGCCACTGGCTCGCGGCGGGGGTGGTGTCGGGGACGAAGAGCCAGACGAGGCCGGCGACGAGCGCGGGCTTGACCGTGTAGCGGCCGACCGCGCGCATCGCGCGGGACTTGAAGAACGCCAGCACCGCCGGGCGCGTGAGCACCCAGCGCGGGCCGGCGATCAGGACCTTGTGCAGCCCGC
>DATHXE010000780.1:0-8573 GCA_035459845.1 Tepidisphaeraceae bacterium
CCGCCGGGCGTCCGGCCCGAGCTCCAGCAGCTTTTTCGCCGCGGCCGCCCGGACGGCCTCGTCCCCGAACGTCAGCGCTTCGACCAGCCCGCGGGCCCGGCGGTCGCGCTCTTCCGGGACGGTCAGCGCGCTCCCCCCGCCACTGCCCGCGGCGGGCGAGTTGACCCCCGCGCCGGCCGGCGGGTCTGCGGGTCGGGCGGGCGACGGCCCGGTCAGCCCCTCAAAGGCCAGCAGGACGACCGAAACGGCGGCGCTAGCGGCGACGAATTTCACGCGAGAATCGTACGCCGCATCACCCGTCACACGCAACCCGGGGGCCGCCGAAAACGTATTACTTCTCCCTCGGCGCGCCGGTCCCGCGGACGCCGTCGTTGGCCCCGGATTTCCCGCCCCGCGCGATGGTATTCGATCGCGATTTCGGCGATAATCCCGGGCTCGGGAACGGGCCCGCCGGCCCACGCGTCGGGCGACCGAAAAGCGGCCCGCCGAACGCCCCCGGCGAGCACCGCGACCGGCCCATCTCGGCAGGGGGCGGACGAGCCAGATCGTGGTCTCGTTAAGTGCCCAGTCCGGGTTCTTGACCTCCCGATCCCTCGCCAATCACGGACGAACCGAACCAACCGAACGGAACCCTATGGCCGACGAGAAGACGACCCCCCCGACTCCCGACACGACCGTTCCCGCCGCCGCCGCCGCACCCGCCCCCGACGCCCCGTCCGAAAACTTCGCGGTCGTCGCCGCCGTCTCGGCCACTTACGGCGCCGCTTCGATCAAGTCGCTCGACGACGTCGAGCACGTCCGCGCCCGGCCGGGCATGTACATCGGCGGGTACAACCCGCGCGGCCTGCATCACCTGGTCTACGAGATCGTGGACAACTCGGTCGACGAGGCCATGGCCGGCCACGCCAAACACGTCGAGATCCGGATCAACGCGGACGGCTCGTGCACCGTGACGGACGACGGACGGGGGATTCCGGTCGACACGCACCCGGACACGGGCCTGCCGGCGGTCGAGATGGTCTTCGCGTCGCTGGCGACGGGTGGGAAGTTCGATCACGACGACGAGTCGGCCTACAAGACGTCGGGCGGTCTCCACGGCGTCGGCGCGTCCGCGGTCAACTTCGTGTCGGAGTGGCTTGAGGTCGAGGTCTCGCGCAACGGTCAGGTCCACCACATGACGTTCGAGCGCGGCCGCCGCGCGCAGCCGCTCAAGGTGATCGGGAAGACGAGCAAGACCGGCACGAAGGTCACGTTCAAGCCCGACCCCACGCTCTTCACCGACGCCCACGGCGGGACCAACTTTAGCCACGAGACGCTCCTGCAGCGGCTGCGCGAGCTCGCGTTCCTCAACTCGGGCGTGGAGATCACGTTCGTCGACGAACGGGTGAACCGGTCGGACACGTTCAAGTTCTCCAACGGCCTGCGCGACTACATCGCGTTCCTGAACGAGGGCAAGAACGGGCTGATCCCGATCATCGCGTTCGCCAAGTCGGACGCCGAGCAGCGCCTCGAGCTCGAGGTCGCGATGCAGTACGCCGACAGCTACAACGAGACGATCCTCACGTTCGCCAACAACATCAACAACCACGACGGGGGCACGCAGCTGAGCGGGTTCAAGACCGCGCTGACCGGCGTCATCAACCGCCACGCCGACAAGATGGGGTGGGTGAAGGACGTCCGCCCGTCGGGCGACGATTTGCGCGAGGGGTTGACCGCAGTCGTCAGCGTCCGCCTGGCCGAGCCGTCGTTTAACAATCAGACGAAGGACAAGCTGCTCAACCCCGAGGTCGAGCCGTTCGTGTCCGGGGCCGTGACCGAGCGCCTCGGCACGTTTCTGGAGGAGAACCCGAAGGAAGCCAAGCTGATCTTCGAGAAGGGGATGCTCGCCGCCGAGGCCCGCGAGGCCGCCCGCAAGGCCCGCGAGCTCACGCGCCGCAAGAACTCCCTCGAGGGCGGCGGTTTGCCGGGCAAGCTGGCCGACTGCCGCAGCAAGTCCAACGAGGAGACCGAGCTGTTCCTGGTCGAGGGTGACTCCGCCGGCGGCTCGGCCAAGCAGGGCCGCGACTCCAACATCCAAGCCATCCTCGCGCTCCGCGGTAAGCTCCTCAACGTCGAGAAGGCCACGCTGGTCAAGATGCTCGGGCACGAGGAAATTCGCACGATCATCCAGGCCCTGGGGTGCGGCATCCGCGACGACTTCAACGAGGAGAAGCGGCGGTACGGCAAGATCATCATCATGACCGACGCCGACGTCGACGGCAGTCACATCCGCACGCTGCTGCTGACGTTCTTCTTCCGCCACATGCAGGAGCTGATCCGCAAGGGTCGGGTCTACGTCGCCCAGCCCCCGCTGTACAAGGTCACGCGGCGCAAGAAGGTCGATTACGTGCTGAACGAGCGCGTCTACCGCCAGACGCTGACCAACCTCGGGACCGACGGCGTTGCCCTGGTCGTCCGCGACGAGAACAATGCCGAGGCTAAGCGCATCGCCGGCGCGGAGCTCCGCGCCTTGATCGACACGCTCGACAAGCTCGACGAGCTCGTCGACGTGGTCGGCCGCCGCGGGATTGACTTCGCCGACTTCCTCGGCCGCCGCGAGGCCGGCAAGCTCCCGACGTACCGCGTGATCGTCGACGGCGCCGAGCACTTCTTCCACTCCGCCGACGCCCGCGACACGTTCCTTCGGACGCACAGCCTGCTCGTCGAAAACACGCCGGGAGTCGACCCGCTCGACGGCGCCGCCGTCCCGGTCGACGGCGCGCCCACGAACGGCAAGGCGAACGGCAAGCCGACCGAGCAGCGCCTCCAGAAGAACCAGGAGCTCCACGAGGTCAAGGACCTCGAGCGCATCTTCGCCCAGCTCGCCGCGGCCGGGCTGTCGATCGACGACTACTACCTCACGCGTGAAGAGTCGGTCGCCGGCGAACTCCTGGCGACCCGCTACGCCCTGGTCGAGGACGGCACGCCGGAGAAGCCCGGCGCCGTCCACGACATCGCCGGCGTCGCCCAGATCGTCCGCACCGTCCACAAGCTCGGCAAGGCCGGCATCGAGGTCGGCCGCTTCAAGGGCCTGGGCGAGATGAACGCCGAAGAGCTCTGGGAGACCACGCTGGACCCGAGCAAGCGCACGCTCCTCCGCGTGACGTTGGAAGAGGCCGGCGAGGCCGAGCGCCTGTTCAGCATCCTCATGGGCGAAGACGTCGAGCGCCGCCGCCAGTACATCGAGGACCACGCCCTCGAGGTGAAGAACCTCGACGTCTGATCGCGCGCCTCTTTGGAAGGGCGAGGCTCCGTCCGAGCCGCGGGGGCGCCCCGAGCGCACCGAAACGGCTCGGACGGAGCCTCGCCCTCCCCGCGCCGGTGCACCGAGGCTATGATCCCCCCGGAGGTCCCCCCGCATGCCCGCCGCCGCCGTCGTCGCCGCACTCGAGCCCCTGATCCTGCTGGCCGGCGGGATCGTGGCGACGGCGCTGATGGCCGCCGCGGCCCTGATCATCTTCCGCAGCAACCGCAAGACCGTCGAGCTCCGCCACCACCTGACCGACGGCTCGCTCTCGCCGCGCAATCAGCACTACGCGTTCGCGCACAGCTACCTCCGGTCGCTCGCGTTCGAAGACCCGGACCGCCTGGTCATCGCGCTGGCCGCCCCCGAGGCCGACGACCTGCTCTTCGAGCTTTGGAACGCCGTCGGTAAGGACCTGTCTCAAGCCGGTGAAGAGCCGGGACAATCGGGATCGGAGGGCCTCGAGGCCGTTCCCGCGCGCGTCGCCGGGCGGCCCTGCGCGCTCGTGAAGCTGCCGCAGCCCGCCGCGGCGACGGAGGCCTACTTCGTCGCGATCGTCCTCAACCACGACATCGACGAACCGCCCAAGGCCCCGCCCGAGCCCGCGCTCTTCTACTTCACGCTCGAGCGCGGCGTGCCCCTGGGCGAGGGTGACCGCACCCTGTTCGCCGAGTGGGACGCCGCCGGCACCCACAAGCTGATCGGCGACGCCCCGCCGCCCGACGCGCGGACGTTCCTCGACCACGTCGCCGCCCACCTCGTCGCCCGGCCCGCCGCGCCGACCACGTCCGCCTGATCGGGTTCCGTTCGGCATCCGGAATACTCCGCGCCCCGGACCGTTACACTCGGGACAGCACCGCCACGTCTCCGGGAGTTCCCTATGTCGATCCGCACGCGCGCGACCCTGGTCGCGACCCTCGCCCTCACCCTCGTTATCAGCGACGCCCTCGCCGGCGGTAAGGGCGGCGGTGGCGGCGGTAAGGGCGGTGGCGGTGGCGGTGGCAGCCGCGGGCCCGGGGGCGGAGGCGGCATGCGCGGCTGGGGCTTCATGCGCTCCGCCGACGGCTCGACCACCCCGTGGTGGCGGCGCGAGCGCACCGTCGACCCCGCCGAGGCGGCCCGCCGGTCGGAACAAAAGGCCAAGAAGGAAGCCGCCGACGGCTGGGAAGCCCTCCGCGCCGGCGACGCGCCCGCCGCGTTCGAAGCGTTCGCGGACGCGCTGCAACTCAACCCCAACCTCGGCGAGGCCCGCCTCGGGCAGGGCATCGCCCGCGCCCTGAAGGGCGACTTCACCCGCGCGATCGCCGACATCGACGCCTCGCGCGCCATGACGGTCAAGCCCGACCTCCGCCTGGTCAACTACAACGCCGCCGTCGCCCACACGCGCGCCAAGGCCCACGCCCGCGCGATGGTCCTGCTGAACAAGCCGATCTACGAGTCGCTCGGCAAGTCGCCGGACGAGCTGGCGCTCAACGCGCAGCTGACGATCCTCTCGTGGCTCGACGACAAGCAGCGCAAGGCGATCGGCCAGATGCCCGAGTTCCTCAAGACCGTCTCGATCGCCAACGGCACGCTCGGCAGCAAGAAGTACGGCGGGTACGAGCGGTTCGGCCTCGCCTGGGTGCCGACGTCCGAAATCCGCCGCCAGCGGGACGCCGGCGTGAAGGAATCGTTCCCCGCGAGATTGCCCTTTCTGACGCCCGCGCTCGAATCCGTCGGCGAGGGCGACCAGACCGTCGAATACGCCGCCCTGATGCCCAACGCGACCGCAGACGACACGGCCATGGCCAAGGCCGAACCTGCCAAACCCGCGACGCCCGAACCGGTCAAGCCCAAGCCCCCGGTCGCCGTCGCCGCGGCCAAGCCCGAACCGGTGAAGCCGACGGGCCCGTTCAAGCTCGGCGGCTCGGGCACGGGCGATAGCACGTCCCCGCCGGCGAGCACGCCCGCCAAGCCCGAGGCGGTCGCCGTCGTCACCCCCGCGTTGCCCGAAGTGGTCGCGCCCGCGGCCGCGCCTGTCGTCGCGCGTCCGGTGACGCGCACGTTCCGCGGGGCCGCGTTCGCCGTTTCGAACGACACGCTCGTCACCGCCGCCCGCCTCGTGAACAACGCGAAGGAAATCCAGCTCCAGCTCGGCGACGGCAAGCTCGCCAACGCGAAGGTGCTCGCGGTCGACGAGGCCTCGGGCCTGGCGCTCATTCAGGCGTCGGGCGCGTCATTCCGCCCGATGGGCCTCGCGCCCGCCGCGACGGCCGGCAAGGTCGGCGTCGCCGCGTTCGTCAAGCCGACCGTGTTCAACCCCGACCTGGACCTGGTCGCCGGCGACCTCGTCGGCGCGCCCGGCGCCCTGTACCTCAAGTGCGTCACGCACCCCCGCTCGGCCGGCAGCCCCGTCGTCAGCGACAAGGGCTACGTCCTGGCCGTCGTCACCGCGACGCGCGAGGACGCGCCGGACAAGCTGCCCGTCGTGACGGTCGACGTCCTCCGCAAGTTCGTCGAGGGCAAGGTGACCCTGTCCGAGACGACCTCGGACGACCCGGAGGGCTCGGTCGCGGAACTGACCGCGACGCGGCAGGACTGAGCGACGCCGTTCGCCCGCGTTTACTTTCGCACCCGTCCCGGCCATCTTCGTCCGCCATGGGCGTCGATTGGCTCCGTGTCCGGTTTCCCGCGCACCTCGACCGCGCATCGCTCGACGCGCTGATCGCGGCCCAAGCCCTCTGCTATCAGACCTGCGACGGCTGGAACACGCCCGCGCGCGACCCCGTGCGTGACGCGCTCACGCTGCACGCTCACGGCGCGGCGGAGGCCGACGCGGACCACATGTTGCACGCGCTGGCGCGCTTTCCCCACCCGCCCGGGGAGCCGTCGTGGGGCCGGCCGAACGAGTACGCGGACGACCACCCCCACCTTTCCGCTGCGATGCGGGTCTACCCGATCACCCGCAACCCGACGTTCCCGCCGCTCTGGCGGTTGGCGGCGCACCGCACGTTTCTACCGGACCAGGTCGCGCCGCAGGTCGACCGATGGCGTGCGTGGGCCACGGACGCCGCCGCCGGGCGGCACGACGCGTACCTGCGGCAGCTTCAGGCGTACGAGAACGCGACCGCGGCGCACGAGCGATGGCCCGAGGTCCGGCGGATCGCCGCCGAGTCCGACCGCGGAGACGGCGCGTGGCGCCACACGCCCGAACGGCGTGCGTTGCGGGAGACAATGATGCGGTTTCCCTCGCCACCGCCGATCCCCGACGTCCCCATCGAGCCCGGGCCGCTTCGCGCCACGCACGCGGCGGACCTCGTACGCCAGTCGACCGAGATCCTGGATTACGCCCGGCGCCTGGTCGACCTCGTGGGGGCGTGGGACGCGGGGCTCAAGTCCGGCCACCGGATCGGTTACGACGCGGCTCACTACGCCCTGGACTTCGACGCGTTCCGGGCCCGCGCGGCGGACCCGTGGCTCGACAAGTGCTTCGACTGGGCTACCGCGGCCGCGGCGAACGGGTACGCGTTGCTCTTGGATCACTGAGGGCGGGCGCCCATGGAGTCGGACCCGGGAGGTCGCCAAGCGCCGCCGGGCGTCTCGCGGCAGTACCATCAGGTCGGCGGGCCGGCAGGCCGTCCCGCCGATACCGAACCCCGTTCACTTGAATCTGACCACGATCGACGAGTTTAGGCCCGCCGCCCAACGCGTCGTGCTCTCTGCCCCCTTGCCATGCGGCCGAGTGGTGTCACTCGCGCCCCGGCGGTGTCGCACGGGACGCGCGGTGCGCTTTCCTTGCCTCGGCCATGCGCCGGTCGAAGCCTCCGGCGTCGCGGAGTTCGAGAAGGACTTTGTCGGAGTCGCGCAGCGTGTAGTCGAACGCGCCGGTGGCGGTGCCGCCGAGCGCGATCGGCACGGTCATGCGCGACCGGTCGGCCGGGTCGGGCGCGCCCGGGCCGATCGTGAGGTCGGGGTTCCAGTACATCGCCAGCGGGAGCTCGAGGTACAGCCCCGCGTTGCCGCCGTCCGCGAGCGATTGGTCGTCGGGGAGCGCGACGGCGTCGGTGGAGATCACGCGGGGCGGGCGCGTGAGCGTGTCGGGCTCGATCAGCGTGATGCCGACGACGTCCTCGATCACGACGATCCGCCGGCGGCCGTCGGGGGTGAACCGCTCGCCGACGTAGGTGGTCGATCGCCCGCAGGCCGCGGTCGCGGGCGACGGCAGGCCCAGCGCGGTCGCGAGCGCGGTCCACCGCGGGTCCGTGCGCATCGCGACCTCGCGCTTCGGGCCGGTCAGCCGGTACTCGTCCGGGCGGGCGGCGCACAGCGCGCGGGCGCGGGTCGGGTCGGCGTCGATCGGGCGGTCGGCGGCGGCGGTGAGGACGGCCGAGGCGCAGGCGGACTGGACCCGCATCAATTGCGCGTTCCGCCACGCGCCCGGGCCGTACACCGCGCCCAGCGCGCCGACCGCCAGCACCAGCCCGATCGGCCACCACCGGCGGGCGCGGCGCAGGGCCCGTCGACCGGCGCCCGGCCGGGCCGCGTAGTCGAGCGCCGGCGGGCGTGGGAGGGGGTCGGTGGTCATCCGCAGGCGATCATACCGCGCGGCGCCCGCGTCACGCCGTCGCGATGGCCGCGTTGATGCGCTCGAGCGCCTCGCGGGCGCCGATCGGGAGCGAGATCGTGCCGGCCGGGCCGTTCGGCTCGCGGACGTTGATGCGGACCAGCGTACCTCGCAACTGCAACGCGGCGTGTTCCGAGCGATACCGCACCGTCGGGATCGCCGTCCCCGCCCCGCATTCGACGATCGCGACTTTCGCCCGCGCGTCTCGAAGCTCCATCAGCCACGCCTGCAGCCGCTCCGCCTGCTCGCCCGTGCGCGTCTCGATCCACGGCCCGTCGCCGAACATGAGGATATTGGGCCGCGCGAGGCCGCCGCACCGCGGGCACGCGGGCAGGGGGGTCACCGCCCGCATCGTCGACTCGTCGACGGCGACCCGCACGCCGTCCGCCGGACGGATGTCGAGCGAGCACGGCGACGCGCACTGCAGGTGATGAATCGACCCGTGACACTCCTCGATCCGGTCCGGATCGAACCCCGCCACCGCGAACGCCCCGTCCACGTTCGACGTGAACACGAAGTGCCCGTTGGGCATCCGCCGGGCCCACTCGCGCAGGACGCCGTAGCCCGCGTGGGGCGCCGTCGCCCGGTACAGGTTCAACCGGTGCCCGTAGAAACCCCACGCGAGCGCCGGGTCGTCGCGGAACGTTTCGGGGCAGGCGAGGTCGGCGAACTGGAGGCCGAGCGCCC
>DATHXE010000781.1:0-1809 GCA_035459845.1 Tepidisphaeraceae bacterium
CCGGTCGACGGTCAGCAACCCGGGCAGTGGTGAGGACGGGTCCGGAACCGGCTCGGGCGGGAGCGGCGTGGCGACGGGCGTGGTCGTCCCCGCCGGGGCGGGCGTGAAGGACCCGCCCAAGACCGACGGGCCGGACTCCACCGGCAACGGCCCCGGCCGCCCGGGCGGGAACAAGTAGCACGGCCACGGGATCGCGGACGGACCTCCGGCGGGCGCGGGACTCGAACGACGTCCCGCGCCCGTTCGTCGCGCGCGGCGGTCGGCGGCCCGGCGTGCCGATAGCAAACGCGCGGGTTGGCGATATACTCTCGCCCCTTTCCCGCACACGAAACGGAGCGATTGCCCATGCCCGCCGACTACCAGCCCAAGAAGATCGTCCTCGCCTATTCCGGCGGGCTCGACACGTCCGTCATCCTGCCCTGGCTCAAGGAGCGTTACCCGGGCGTGAAACTCGTCGCCTACGCCGCCGAACTCGGGCAGGGGGACGAGCTCAAGGGCATCCAGGACAAGGCGTACAAGAGCGGGGCGGACGAGGTGTTCGTCGACGACCTCCGCCAGGAGTTCGCCGAGAAGTACTGCTTCCCGATGCTCCGGGCCCACGCGATCTACGAGCAGGATTACCTGCTGGGCACGAGCATCGCGCGCCCGCTGATCGCCGCCAAGCAGGTCGAGATCGCGCGGAAGACCGGCGCGGACGCCGTCGGTCACGGGGCCACGGGCAAGGGCAACGACCAGGTGCGCTTCGAGCTGACGTACATGGCCCTGGCGCCGGACCTGAAGATCATCGCCCCGTGGAAAGATACCAAGTTCGAGCTGCGCGACCGCGAGAGCGCGATCGACTATGCCCAGAAGCACGGCATCCCCATCCCCGTCTCGAAGAAGAAGATCTACAGCCAGGACCGCAACCTCTGGCACATCTCCCACGAGGGCGCCGAGATCGAGCACCCGGACGCCGAGCCGAACTGGGAAGCGTGCCTGACGATGGTCGTGCCGCCGGAGAAGGCGCCGGACCAGGCGGAGATCGTCGAGGTCGGGTTCGAGGCGGGGAATCCAATCAGCGTGAACGGCAAGGCGCTGGCGGCGCACGAACTGATCGCCGAGCTGAACACGATCGGCGGGCGGCACGGCGTGGGCGTGACGGTGCTCGCCGAGAACCGCCTGGTCGGGATGAAGAGCCGCGGCGTGTACGAGACGCCGGGCGGCACGATCCTGTACGAGGCCCACAAGGCGCTCGAGCAGATCTGCGTCGAGCGCGACACGCTCCACTTCAAGCAGCAGGCGAGTTTGCGGTACGCCGAGCTCGTGTACTACGGCCAGTGGTTCCACCCGCTGCGCGAGGCGCTGCAGACGTTCATGGACCACACGAACGTGACCGTCACCGGGACGGCCAAGGTCCGCCTGTTCAAGGGCCGGGCGATGCACGTCGGGGCGCAGAGCCCGCACACGCTATACGACCCGCAGCTCGCCAGCTTCAGCATGGAAGGCTACGACGTGACCGCGGCCCGCGGGTTCATCGACCTGTTCGGCCTGCCGATGAAGGTCGCGCAGCAGCGGAAGCGGTGGTAGCGGGAACGCACTCCCTTTCAGCCGCTCCGCTTGCGGAGCACGGCCCGCGGCGCTTCGTCGCGCGACCGCCCGCGCGCGCCCTTGATCGTCTACCCGCGCACGACGACCGGCGCCGATCCGTAGCACCCGTGCCAGACGACGGCGACACACTGCTCGCCGGGATCTTGATTGGCGCGTTCGGACTCGAAGGATTCTGGCACACGGACGGGTTCGACCCGTAGAACCCCCGGGGGCGAGAACCTG
>DATHXE010000782.1:0-2853 GCA_035459845.1 Tepidisphaeraceae bacterium
TCGCCCACCGTCATCCTGAGCGCAGCGAAGGATCTAGCCCGAAACGCCGAGGGCCGCTCGCCATAGCGAGCGGCCCTCGACGACTAAGCTAGATCCTTCGGGTTACCTCAGGATGACGGGCGAGCCCGCGACTACTTCACCGTCGCGTTGAACCCGCCCTTGCGGAGCGCCTCGATCAGTTCCTTCGGCGACACGTCGCCCTCGACCACGACCGTGTCCGAATTCTTCTTCGCGTCGGTCTTCGTCACGCCGGCCGCGCCCTTGGCGGCCTTGTTGAACCCGTCCACGCACTTCCCGCAGCAGAGGTGCGGGCCCTGGATCGTGACCGACTTGGCCTTCACGTCGCTCGCCGCGTTGGTCGCGTCCGCCCCGGACCCGAAGTACCCCGCCGCCAGCAGCCCGCCCACGGCCTTCTTCGCCGCCGCGTCGTCCGCCGCCGTGATCGTCACCGCGTCCTTGGCCACCTCGGCCTTGCCCCCCGCCTTGGTCACCGCCGCCTCGATCCCCTTCTTGCACGACCCGCAGCAGTTGTGAACGCCCGTGAGCTTGACGGTCGATTCCGCCATCGCCGACCCACCGAGCACCGCCGCCAGCACCCCGACCAGAATCCGCTTCATGCCATTCTCCGTTTCGTTAGACGCGCGCCGCACGGTCCCACACCGCGATTCGCGCTGCGAAATGATCGCTTACCCGTCCACCGGCGTCAACCGTAACCCGTCCGCACGAGGCTTGCGTCACTTCAGTGACCGAGTTCGCCGCCCTTGGACAGTAGATCCCGCAGCGCCCTCTCCAGTTCAGGAAACCGAAACGCATACCCCTCCGCGAGCAACCGCGTCGGCGCCAACCTCCGCCCGTACAACGCGAGTTCCGGATCCGTCCGCATCACCCACGCTCCGACCCGCACGAGCGGCCCCGGCACGCGCGGCGACCAAGGTCTCCCGAGCACCTTCCGAAGCGTCCGCATGAACGCCCGGTTCGTCACCGGCCCCGGCGCCGTCGTCACGTACGCCCCCGACATCGACTCGTCCGCCAGTGCCCGCAGGATGATCGCGTTCAGGTCCGCCTGGTGCAGCCAACTCATGTACTGCCGCCCGCTGCCCGTCGGCCCGCCCATGAACCAGCGCGTGAGCCTGGCGAGCGTCTTGAGCGCCCCGCCATCCCGCCCGAGCACGAAGCTAATCCGCAGCACGACCCTCCGCACGCCCGGCAATGTCGCCTCCGCCAGCGCCGCCTCCCACGCCCGACCGACATCCGGCGCGAACCCGGTCCCCGTCGGCGACGAGTCGTCCAGCACCTCGTCCCCCGTGTCGCCGTAGATGTGCGCCGTCGCCGACTGCACCCACACCGTTGGCGGATTCGCCACCCGCGCCCACGCCGCCGCCAGCGCGTTTACCGAGTTGACGCGCGACTCCAGAATGACCCGCTTGTTCGCCGGCGTTTTCCGGCAATCGACCGTCCGCCCGACGAGGTTCACGACCGCCGCCGCGCCGTCCAACTCGCGCGCCCAATCGCCCGCCGTCCGCGCGTCCCACGTCACGTGCCGGACGCGCCCGCCGTGCGACTCGCAACCACCGCCGCGCGTCAGCACGACCGCGTCGTAACCGGCCGCCAGCAGGTCCGGAATCAGCCCGGCCCCGAGGAACCCGGACCCGCCCGCGATTACGACCCTCGGCCTCGTCGGTGTGGTGCCCGTCATCTCCACGAGCGTAGCAGACGAACGCGTTGTACGTCGCAGCGGCCCGCACCTTTCACGAGTTTCGCCGTGGGCTGAAACGAAGAACGCCCGGCGCGCGAAGGGCGCGCCGGGCGAATTCAAGTAGCTCAAAATCCCGATGTTGAGGAGCGGCGTGGGACGAAGCGCCGCGTGTTTACGAGCGCTCACCGCCCGAACAGCGACACCACCGGCCGGCCGCTCACCGCCCGGTAGCTGAACTGCACTTCGCGCAGCGTCCGCTCGTCGCCCTCGAGGTCGTGCGACTTGGTCCGGCCGCGCTTGTCGAACATGTGGCGGAAGTTGATGTCGCGCGTGTCGCCGTTGTGGTAGACGACGCGGACGTTGTAAAGCTCGATGTCGCCGCCGTCGACGCGGAAGTCCAGCCGCTTGAACCGCCCCGCCGACTTGCCGATCCGGATCACGTCGTTGTCCACGCCCCGCCGGCTGTCGACCGAGGCGCGGCCGAGCAGGGCCCAGTCGCCGGACTGCGGGCGGTCGTACGCGGGGCCGGCGGGATACGCGGGGCCGGCGGGCGGGGGGTACGACGGGCGATCATAGCTGTGGTCGTGGTAGCTGCCCCCGCCCGAACACGAGCCGCCCACCATCATGAGCGAAAGGCACGACGCGGCGGCGACGATCAGTGTGCGTGTCATCATCATGTTCTCCGGTTGGTCCGTTCTTCGACTCACGACCTATAGTAAGAGCCTGTGCCCACGGCACAACGCCCAAAACGGCTGGCCTGTTCGGGGCAGGGGGCGGCGTATCACGAGCCTGTTGGCCCGGCGCCACAATGGGATATCGGCTGCCGGCCGTGGCTCACTTGCGACGCCCCGCATTATCGGTCGCGCCGGCCGCCGCCCCGGACGTCCACCTCGTATTCCCCCGCCGCCAGCCACTCGTCCAGCATCATCGGGATGATCCACCGCAGGTTCGGGATGACCGAGTCCGGCAACGCCCCCACCGGATGAATCTCCAGCGCCTCATCCGTCACCGACCGGGCCGCGTCAATGTCGCAGTTCACTCGGAAGAAGTGCCCCTGCCACCCGATCGGCCGGGGCCGGTCGGGCACGGAGATATCGTCCGGCCCCGCCAGCGTCAGCACGTGCCCAAACGCTTCCTCGGACAGCGCCAGCCCCGTC
>DATHXE010000783.1:0-1696 GCA_035459845.1 Tepidisphaeraceae bacterium
GCCGCACGTGGATGAGGAGTAGGCGTGCGGGCGTGCGCATCACCGCTGCGCAGCCCGAATATCGAGAATACCGGGTGGCACTGGCAAGCTGTAAGCTTGCCAGTGTCGTTTGGGGATCAAGCGATGAGCCGTCTCATGACGTCGGAACTGTCCGAGGCGATCGAGGGGTTGTACGCGACGTTCGCGCGGTACTCGGCGCTGAACATGGGCGGGCATTGCGACACGGCGGACGATTCGGAGGGCAATCGACTGGGGGCGACGCCGCTGCGCGAGCTGACGCATCAGGATCTGAGTCTGTACGCGTTCAAGGCGATGAGTACGTGGGGCTCTGTCGACGAGTACAAGCACTTCCTGCCGCGATTGATGGAACTGGTCGCGCAGGCCGGACGGGTTGGCGACACCGAGGTGTGGGTGGTGCTCGCCAAGCCGGGGTACGGCGAGTTGCGCAAGTGGCCGGCGGCGGAGCGCGAGTCCGTGGAGCGGTTTTTCCTCGCGGTCTGGCGGAAATTGTTGTCGGCGTATCCGACGACGGACGAGATCGAATACTGGTACGACGGGATCGCGCACTCCGTCGACGATCTGGGGCCGTACTTCGCCGAGTTGGTGGCCGCGCGGGACGAGCCGGCGGTGCGGCAGTTGGCGGACTTCGTGGCGTACTACGTGGGGCCGCTGACCGGTAATCACGTGAACTGGGCTCGCCTCGACGAGGCGATCGGGCACCCGGAATCCCCGCGGGCGCGGGCGCTACGGTGGGTGCTGTCAGACGAACGGGTGGAGCAGTTGCGGCGGTTGTTCTTCGAGGCGCGGGACGGGGAGTTCGCGGCGCGGGTGTCGGCGGTGGAGGAGATGCTGTCGGGGGTGCTCGGGCGGTGGCGGGTGGTGAAGGGCGGGTGAGGCGGGGCGGTGCGCGTGTCGCGAAACGCGCTCCCCTTCGGGCGGCGCTGTCGCTTGCCCTGCGGGTCGCGGCTAAACGGGACGCAAGGGAGCGTCCGCGCAATGTTGTTCAGCGAGCGGAACGAATCCCTCGGTGCGGGGCCTCCCGCGCGCAACAAAGAAGCGCCCCCACACGGGGGCGCTCTAGGGAAGAGAGAGTTCTAATTCGGGGCCGGGCGCGTCAGACCGCTTCGAGCAGCGCCCGCGCCTCGCGGCACGTCCGGCGGGTCGATTCGACCGCCTCGGCGTAGCCGTCGTCCCACGACTGCTCGGTCACCGGCCGCTCGACCTGCCGCTGCTCGTACCACTGCTGCAGGATCTGACTGACGACCCACGACCGGGGCATCAGCATCTGCTCGGCCGTCCGATCGAGCTCGGCGAGGCAGTCCGGGGCGGCCTGCCCGTACACGCTCTGCTCGGACCGGCGGGCGTTGTGATTCGTGTGATTCGTTTGACGCACGTTGCTCTCTCTCCTCTGGCTGGCGACGGAAGTGATTTCCGATACGCGCGAGGAGAAGGCAAGTTCGGAATTGCGGAGTTCAGATCGCGGATCGGACCGACGGATTATCGGACGGCGCGCTTGCCGAGAAAGCCCGCGGAACTTGCTCCGCGGGTTGCGCGACGTACCGGGCACGGCTCAACTGCCCTCGGGCATGCGGAACCGCGCGACCCAGATCTGGCTCGTCTTCTCCGGGCCACGGCCACTGGTCCACATGAGCCACTTGCCGTCGGGGGAGAAGACGGGGAGGCCATCGAAGCCCGG
>DATHXE010000784.1:0-2255 GCA_035459845.1 Tepidisphaeraceae bacterium
GCCGTGGTCGTCGCCCGCGAGGTCGGCGCCGACGTGGCTTGCCGCTTTGCCGAGCCTTCCAGTCCCGAAACGCCCGCCGTCGACGCGAGAATCGGAAGCCGGTCGTTCGCCGACCCACCTCCGGGCGCGTCATCATTCCGACCCGGCGCTTCCGCGACCGGCTGCTCCGTCTTCCCGTTTGTTTTTGGCGCCGCCGCCACCCCCGCGCGTACGCGCCCGATCTCCTCCCCGTGGCACCGCACGCACGATTGCTCCGCCCGCAGGGCCAGCGCGAACCGCACCTGTTCCCGCCCGTCCTTGGTCTCGTACTTCTGCACGTGCGTGTCGAAGTTCGGGTGCTTCTTGAAGTACTCGACCGCCCGCCGCTCGAACCCGGTCAGCTTGAGCCCCGCGTCCCACAGCGGCACCAGCCGCGGCACCGGCACGGACCGCCCCTCCTCGTTCACCGGGAGCGTCGTCGCATTGCCCGCCATGCGCGACGGCATCTCCGTCTGCCGCCGCTCGTCCGCCGGCAGCGCCGCCCACACCAGGTGCTGGGCCTTGGCCGTCTCGGCCATCGCCCGGGCGCTCCGCTCGTCGATCTGCTCGACGAGCTGCTCCATCCGCTGCCACGGGACGAACAGCGCCGCCGCGATGATCAGCACGACCGCCGCCCCGAACAGCAGCTGGCACTTGGCTGCCAGCGAGATCTCGAGTTGTCGGAGCTTCCGGAACATCAACGCGTGGGATTCTACCGGGGCGACCTTCATCCCGCACACTTCCCGACGCGTGCGGCTTAGCGACTGGACGGACGCACCCGTAATATCCCCGACGTTCGCGCGTATCTACGTTCGGAGACTTCCCGGGGCGACCAACCACTTCCGATTCTCGAGCGATCCCATGAAACTGACTCCATTCTTCCTCCTCGCCCTCTTGGCCCTTCCCGCCCTTGCCTACAACCCCTTCGCCATCCCCGCCAACAAGCCGCCCGAGCCGATCGACCTCACCGTCAAAGACGCCGCCCGCACCCGCGACATCCCGATCCGCGTCATGTTGCCCCACGGCAAAGAGCCCGCGCCCGTCATCCTCTTCAGCCACGGCTTGGGCGGGTCGCGCAACGGCCCCGCCTACCTCGGCGAGCACTGGGCCGCCCGCGGGTACGCCGTCGTCTACGTCCAGCACCCCGGCAGCGACGTCGACGTCTGGAAGGGCAAGCCGCTCGGCGAGCGCGTCCCCGCCCTCCGCCAGGCCGCGAGCGCCCACAACTTCTCCCTCCGCGTCAAAGACGTGCCCGCCGTGATCGATCAACTCGAGACCTGGAGCAAGGAAGCCGAGCACCCGCTCCGCGGCCGCCTCGACCTCGCGCGCCTCGGCATGTCGGGCCACTCCTTCGGCGCCGTTACGACGCAAGCAATCAGCGGCCAGTCCTTCCCCGGCAACGTCGCGCTCACCGACGCGCGCATCAAGGCCGCCATGCCGCTGAGCCCCAGCAGCCCGCGCGCCGGCGACCCGGCCCGCGCGTTCGGCGGCGTGAAGATCCCCTGGCTCCTCATGACCGGCACGCAGGACACCTCGCCGATCGGCGACATCGACGTCAAGTCGCGCCTGGCCGTCTTCCCCGCCCTCCCCGCCGGCGGCAAGTACGAGCTCGTGTTAGACGCCGCCCGCCACTCCGCCTTCGGCGACTCCCTCCTCCCCGGCGACCTCGGCGCGCAGAAAAACCCCAACCACCACAAGGCCATCCTCGCCCTCAGCACCGCCTTCTGGGACACGTACCTCCGCGGCGACGACGAGGCGAAAAAGTGGCTCGACGGGGAGGGACCGCGCACGGTGCTCGAGAAGGCGGACACTTGGCAAAAGAAATAAACCCAATGACATCCCCTCTCGAATGGCCCCTGGGCAGCCGCTTCGCGGCGTCGTGGCGCACCTGGTATGCACCACCGACTTTCTCTGGCACCAATTACACCGATGACCGCCGATTCCTACAGGTCAGACGAAACTTCGATCGGTGACACCCGTGCCCATCGGTGCCATCAGTGTCTAAATCAGTCGCCATCAATTACCGTGACGCCCCACCCATGAAAGACCCCCTCTACATCGGCGCCGGCAACCACGTCGCCGCCGTCGACCGCGCCACCGGCGCGATCATCTGGAAGACCACGCTCCGCCAGGCCTTCTTCAAGGCCGGCCACGACTTCGTCACGCTCCTGGTCGACGACGCCGTCATCTTCGCCCACGCGTGGGGCCGCCTCTACGCGCTCGACCGCGCCACTGGC
>DATHXE010000785.1:0-6961 GCA_035459845.1 Tepidisphaeraceae bacterium
TGTCATATTCGTGTCCGCCATATGAACCGCTCCGGTGTGGGAAGCGCGCCCGCGAGCAGCGTACCGCCGGCCGGTCGTGCGATTCAAGACAAATGGGCTACACACCGGCCGTTGCGCCGCCGGGCGTGGAATTGCCGCCGCCCGCCCGCTATCCTCGTCCCCCCAATGTCCACCAAGACCCCCATCGCCATCGTCGGCGCCGCCGGGCGCATGGGCCAGCGGCTCGTCGCGCTCGGCCACGCCGACCCCGCCCTCGCCGTCGTCGCCGCGATCGACCGCGCCGACCACCCGCACGCCCAGAAGGACGTCGGCGAGCTCGCCGGTATCGGGCCGATCGGCGTCCCGCTGACGCACGACCTTCGCCCCACGCCCGCCGCCCTGATCGACTTCTCGTCGCCCGCGTCCATGCGCCACTGGCTCAAGGTCTGCCGCGACCGCAATGTCGCCATGGTCGTCGGCACCACCGGCCTCCACGACACGGACCACGCCGCCATCGACCAGGCCGCCGCCGACATCCCCGTCCTCCAGGCCCCCAACATGTCGCTCGGCGTCAACGTGCTCTTCAAGATCGCCGGGATGGTCGCCCAGATGCTCGGCGACGAGTACGACAAGGAGATCGTCGAGGGCCACCACCGGTTCAAGAAGGACGCCCCGTCCGGCACCGCCATCGGCATCGCCGAGGCGATCCTGGCCGCGATGAAGAAGGACAAGTCCGCCCTGGTCTACGACCGGCACGGCGACGATTGCGTCCGCAAGCCCGGCGAGATCGGCATGCACGCCCTGCGCATCGGCGACGAGGTCGGCCGCCACACCGCCTACTTCGCCGCGCTCGGCGAGCGCCTCGAGCTCACCCACGTCGCCACCAGCCGCGACACGTTCGTCCGCGGCGCCCTCCGCGCCGCCCACTGGCTCGCGGGCCAGAAGCCCGGGCGGTATTCAATGACCGACGTGCTCGGGATTTGAACTCAGAAAAAGATCGCGCGCACCGCGATCAGCACCGCCGAGTAGGCGGCCGCGACGATCACCAGCCCGACCGCGAAGTCGCGCGGGTTTTGGATCAGGCGGGATGCGTCGCTGGCGTGTGACGTCTGCATGGGGCGCTCCGTGGTACGACCGGACCGATTATCGAACGTTCCGCGCGGGCGGTGCGATCGCCCTGATGCGGGGTGAGTGGAATGCGACGGCCGGTGCCCCCGGTGAGACAGACGAGTTTCGCGCACCCACTCCCCCCGGCACCCTCATCTTACGCCGGGTGCGAGGCGGCGTGACCCACCAAATTCCCCTCGGCCGAGCCCGCTTCGCCCGACGGCTCGGGCCGCTTATGGGGACTATCGGTGATATTCCGGACCAACGTAAGCACCTGGTTCGACTCGGCCCCCGCGAACACCATCCGCGCCTCGAACCACTTCGTCTGGCCGCCGATGTCGAGCGGGTACTGAAAGACCTGCGGGCCGGGGATCTGCAGGGCCCGGCGGTGGTGCTCGTCGTACTGGGCCGCGACCGCGGGCGGCAGGAACTCCGCGAAGTGCCGGCCGATCAGCTCGTCCGCCGGCAGCAGGAGGTCGGACTCGTCGTGCGCGCTCACCCCCGCCATCCGCCCGTCGGTCGTCATCAGGAACAGCAGGTCCGGCAGCGCCCGCACGAGCGACCGCAGCTCGGCCTCGCGCCGGCGGACGTCCTGCTCGGCCTTCTTCCGCTCGGTGATGTTCCGCACGATCACCAGTACCTCGTCCTTACCCGAGACGACGAACCGGCCCTCGAACCACCCGCCGGCCCGCGGGCCCGAGCGCGCGCACTCGTGCTCGAACACCTGCCCCTCGCCCGTCCGCAACGTCTCGCGCGCCATCGCCAGCAACTGGTCGGCCACGTCGGGGTAGATCAATCGGACGTGCCGGCCCGACCCGCCGAGCGCCGGGCCGGTCAGTTTGTCGATGTACTCGACGATCGTCCCGTCGCTGCGCATCCGGAACATGACGTCCGGGATCGCGACCAGCAGCGCGCGGCTCCTCGCCTCGGCCGCCAGCCGCGCCTGCTCGGCCTTCCGCCACTCGGTCACGTCGAAGGACGCGCCGATCACGCCCACGAAATTCCCGGCCTCGTCCTTCAGGGGGTCGACGCGCGCGTGATAGATCCGGCCCTCCACGGCGACGTCGTACGTCGTCGACTTGTGTTCGCGGACCGCGTCCTCGTGGGCGGCGATCGGCGCGAACGCCCGGTCCCGCGTCTTGAAAAAGTCGTACAGCGAGGTCCCGATCAACTTCGCCATCGCGTCGCGCATCGCGACTTGGGCCGCCCCCTCGAGCGACGTGAAGCGGAGCCCGGTGTCGGTCGTCCAGACGTTGGCCGACATCTGGTCGAGCATCAGCCGCACCCGCGACTCGGCCCGCACCGCCGCCCGGTGCTCGCGCCGAAGCTTGAGGGCGAAGTAGACGAGCGTTGCGACCGCCGCCACGGCGATGACCAGCGTCACCAGGGCGACGACGGGCCAGGCGCCGTCCGGCACGAGTTGCGAAAGGATGGCGGCGTCGAACGAAAGCATGCGGCGATTGGGGCAGATCAGAAGACGACGTGGCGAGTTACTTTAGCACGATTCGGAAACGGCGGTAACGGGAGGAACGACGATCCCCTGATCAACGTGCGAAGGCCCACCGAATTCGAGGACATGTCGATTTTTCGGGCCGTCCCGTTTCGCGTTGTCGAAATGCGTGCGCAGCGTGAGACGGGCTACGAGGTCGCACGCCGAAACTCGACCGTCCCCCGCCAGTTCGCGGCGAGCAGCGCGTCCAGTTGCGCACCGACCGGCCGCCAAGCGGGCGGACAGCGCGTTCATGCTCCTGATTACGTCGGCCGCCGTCGGGTCGTTCGCCGGCGGGACGGGGGTCGGGCCGGTCGAATCCGGGGGCATCGGGGTGCCATTGAAGCGCCGGTGAAGCTCGGCGTTGACCCGCGTGATCCGCTCGACGATCGCCGGCGGCATGGCGTCGTACACGAACCCGGGCGGCGGCTTCTGCGGGAAGTAGCAGATCCCCTTCACGCCCTTGCCGACGCACAGCATGATCGTCTCCTCGACCTCGTCCGGCGTCGGGGCCCGGCCCAGGGGGCTGATCTTCTGGTCCGAGCACTCGATGATCGCGATCTGCGGCTTGCCCTTCGGCATCGCCGGCGTCGTGCTCCACGCGGCCAGGCGGTCGATCGCGTCGCCGACGAAGGAGATTGGGTAGCGGTCGGCGTTGCGATTCTTCACGTACCAGTCGTGCCCGAGCCAGTCGGCGGCGGCGATGTACCCGGCGTGCCGGTCGCCCTTGTACGGCAGGGGCGTGATGTTGGGCCCGGCGAAGTTCACGAAGACCGGCACGCCCGGCGCCGCGGACTTGCACCGCGCGTAGCGGGCCGCCAGCACGTCCGGGTGCGTCCAGCCCTGGTCCGTCGCGCCGGGCGAGTTGGGCGGCAGGCGGTTCAGGTCCGGCTCGTCGTCCTGCATCCAGGCGACGCGAAACGGCTGGGCAGCTTCGGCGCGCAGTTCCGCATCGTCCGGCGACGGGTAGTCCATGAAGTACAGCCCGTGGCTCGCGGCGGCCGCCTCCCAGTCGGCCTTCGTCACGCGCCCGCCCTCGGGCTCGTGCGAGACCAGGCAGTTGATCCCGCGGGCCTTCCACTTGGCCATGTCGGACACGCGCTGGGAGAAGACGCCGATGAGGAAGTTGGGCGTGGACATGGGGACTCCGAAACGAGAGAGATGAAACGTGAAGGGGCGGCGCGCGCCGGCCTTCCGTAGAGACGGGAGGCGTCACACCAGCGTGGCGAGGGATGTGAACAGGGCGCGCCGCGCGTGGCGGCGGCCACCGGGCGAAAAAAATCTGCGAACCGCGGATTTTCCGGCGTGAAACGGTAGCGCCCCGGGTGCGACGGGTGCGCACGCGTGTTGACGCCGATGCCCCCCGTTTAGCCGCGACCCGCAGGGCAAACGCAGCGCCGCCCGAAGGGGAGCGCGTCGGACGTGAGAAATGATGCCGCCCGCGCACGAGCGCTCTCCCGCCACAAGTGGCGGGCTATATGACACGCACGTCGGGCATCGAAACGGCCGTGAGGCCGTCGGGCGCCGGAATCGGCAGATCGAGCAGGAACCGCTTCTTGAGCGTGATGTGCCGACCGCGGAGGGCGTTGCCGGCCAGGCTCGCGACCAGGTGGTCCGTCATCGCGGGCGAGAGCAAATGGTCGAGCAGGCGCGCCAGCGCGGCGACGTCGTCGGCCGGGTGGAAGATCGAGAACGTCGACACCGCCCCGAGGTATTCGCCGGCCGCGTCGAGCACGGCCTCGAACCGTTTGGCGAGCCCGGCGACGAGGATCTTCGGACGCCGAGATTGCGCTACGCGCCGGGCGAGGCTGGGCGTGAGCGCCGCGGCCGGATCGACGCGCGGGTGCGCGAAATCGCGCTTCAGGTACCGGCACGTCGCCCCGCCCCAACGCGAGACGCGCGGGTCGATCAGGCCGGTCGTCAGGAGCTTCTGCCCGGGCCCGTCGGCCGAGTCGACCAGGTGCTGGAGCAGGTCGTACGCGTCGCCGGCCGTCAGCGAGGCGCGGAGGTGGAAGTGCGCGGAGAGGGGGAGGGTGCGAATTGCCGATTGCCCATTGCCGATTGCCGATTGGGCGGACGACTGCGCGTCATTCAATCGGCAATCGGCGATCGGCGATCGGCAATACTCATGCACGTGCCGCCACCAGTTGGCCGTCGCCGGCACGGGCGACTCGACGAACTCCGCCGTCGCCGGGCCCGCGTCGGTCGACAGCAGGCAGCCGTCGGCGGGCCCGAGGATCAGGCAACAGACGAACACGTTGGCGCCGGGGAAAAAGTCGGCGCGCTCGGGGGCGTAGATCAGGTTGGGCCTGAGGTACGGCGGAAGCCCGGCGCGGAGGCCGGCGGCGGTCGGGGAGTTGAGCAGGGCGCGGGGGAGCACGATGGCGATCTGCCCGCCGGGCCTGACCAGGTGGACGGCGAGCGCGAGGAAGTAGGCGGCGAGGTCGGCCGGGCCGGTAAGGGCCGGGAAGCGCTCGCGGAGCCTTTCCTTGGTTTCTGGGGTGAGATATTTTTCGATGGCGTTGATGTACGGCGGATTGCCGACGATCAGGTCGAAGGATCCGGGAACGAGGAAGGCGGGCGGGTCGAGGAGGGCGTCGGCGTGCGCGATTGTCCATTGCCCGTTGCCGATTGCCGAACGGGCAGCCTGGCATCGCTCGACGGCGGCCGGGTCGGTGTCGACGCCGAAGTAGTGGGCGTGGGGGTGGGCCGCGCCGAGGCGGTCGCGGGCGGCGGCGAGGAAGTCGCCCGGGCCGCAGGCGGGGTCGAGGACGCGCAGTTGCGAGTCGCAAGGTGCGCCGGGGAGGCCACGATCGAGGAGGAGGTCGATCAGCGGGCGCGGCGTGTAGTAAGCGCCGGTGGACTTGCGGGAGCGGGCGGTGGCGGCGGCAGGGGACATCCGCGCGCATGATAGCGGATGTGGGAACGCACAGGAGTCGGCGTGGGAAATCCCGTATCATCATGACATGCCCGCCGCCGCCGAATTCCTCGACACCGCCGACGCTTCGATCTACGACCTCCGCACGACCGGCCCCGGGCCGGCGGGGGCGCTCCCGCTGACCGAGGAGATGCTCCGCAACTGGGCGAGCGGCGACTTGTTCGGGCTGACCCAGGACGCGGGGATGGGGTGGGATCCGACGCTGCTGGCGCGGAAGGAGTTTTTGATCTTGTCGACGTCGGGTGGGATTCGGGCGGACGACGGGACGCCGATCGCGCTGGGGTATCACACGGGGCACTGGGAAGTCGGTCTGCTCATGCAGGCGGCGGCGCGGGAGTTCAAGAGGCGCGGGCTGATCCCGTTCGCGGGGTTCGTGACGGACCCGTGCGACGGGCGGACGCAGGGGACCGTGGGCATGTTCGACTCGCTCGCATACCGCAACGACGCGGCGATCGTCCTCCGGCGGCTCATTCGCTCGCTCCCGACGCGGCGCGGCGTGATGGGCGTGGCGACGTGCGACAAGGGTCTCCCGGCGATGATGATGGCGCTCGCGGGGTGCCGCGATCTGCCGACGATCCTCGTGCCGGGCGGGGTGACGCTGCCGGCCAAGGATTCGGAAGACGCGGGCAAGGTGCAGACGATCGGCGTGCGGTTCGCACAGGGGAAACTGACGCTGCAGGAGGCCGCGGAGATCGGGTGCCGGGCGTGCGGGTCGCCGGGCGGCGGGTGCCAGTTTCTGGGGACGGCGGCAACGAGCCAGGTGGTGGCCGAGGCGCTGGGCATGTCATTGCCGCACAGCGCACTGGCGCCGAGCGGGCAGGCGGTCTGGCTCGACATGGCCGTGCGCTCGGCGGGCGCACTGGCGGCCATGGAAGCGAAGAACGTCCGCACCCGCGACCTGATCACGCCCGCGAGTTTGCACAACGCGATGGCCGTTCACGCGGCGTTCGGCGGGTCGACGAACCTGCTCCTGCACGTGCCGGCCGTGGCGCACGCGGCGGGCCTGCCCCGGCCGACGTGCGACGACTGGGTCGCGATCAACCACCGCGTGCCGCGGCTGGTGGATGCCCTGCCGAACGGGCCGGTCGGCCACCCGACGGTGCAAGTCTTCCTCGCGGGGGGCGTGCCGGAGGTCATGCTGCACTTGCGGGCGATGGGGCTGCTCGAGCTGGGGGCGATGACGGCGTCGGGCCGAACGCTGGGCGAGGTGCTGGAGTGGTGGGAAGGCAGCGAGCGGCGGGCGCGGTTTAAGCGGATGTTGCTCGAGACTGACGGCATCGACGCGGCGGACGTGATCATGTCGCCGGCCCGGGCGCGCGAGCGCGGGCTGACGTCGACCGTCTGCTTTCCGCGGGGGAACCTGGCTCCGGAGGGGTCGGTGATCAAGGCGACGAGCATCGACCCGTCTGTCGTCGACGCGCGGGGCGTGTACGACAAGACGCTGCGGG
>DATHXE010000786.1:0-2422 GCA_035459845.1 Tepidisphaeraceae bacterium
CGCCGCCGCGTTCGCCGCCGCCCTGTTCCTGGGCGGGTGCAACTACAACTCCGAGGCGCTCGACCCGACGCTGGTCGACTTCTTCCCCAACGACAAGCAGCAGTCGAAGATCTCGCAGATCGCCGAGCTCCAGGCCGCGTCCGGCGCGCGGTACGACGCGATGCTGTACCCGCTGCATTTCGACGGCCCGCGCCTTAACTCGCTCGGCGAGGACAAGCTCGCGCTCATGCTCAAGGACGACGACGCGCCCGCGCCGGTATTCGTCTACCTGAACGTGGACGAGAAGGGCCCACACGCCGCCGATCGCAAGGCCGCCGTGCTCACGTTCCTCAAGGACAAGGGCCTGGAGGACGGGCAGGTCAAGGTCGCGTACGGCGACAACCCGGCGACGCGCACGCCCGCCGCCCGCCAGCTCGCCAACCAGTCCAAGCTCGAGGGCCAGGCGACGTCCGGCCCGGGCAGCGTGACGAGCACGACCGGCGCCAGCGGCGGCACCGCCGGCGGCGAGCCCGTCGGGGCGTCGTTCAAGTAACGCGCGCCTGCCGCTTGCGGCTTAGCGACTGACTCGACTAATTGCGACCGATTTGGTGTCTTCCGGAGAGGAGATACGAAAACCGGCGCGGGTGATCGCAAGATCGCCCGCGCCGGTTTCATTTCTCGTGGGGTGGGCTCTGCCCACCGGTTCGCTAAGCCGCCTTCACGGCCTTGACCACCTTGTCCGCCGCGTCGGTCAGGTCCGTCGCCGAGATCAGCGTCGGCATCGTCGGCTTGGCCGCGTCCAGGATCACCCGCGCCTCCTTCGAGTTCGTCCCCTCGAGCCGCACGACGACGGGGACCTTAAACCCGATCTCGCGACCCGCGTCGACCAACGCCTGGGCGATCAGGTCGCACTTAGCGATCCCGCCGAAGATGTTCACCAGGATGCCCTTCACGTTCGGGTCGGCCAGGATGATGCGGAAGGCCTCGGTCGCGCCCTGCGCGGTCACGCCGCCGCCGACGTCGAGGAAGTTCGCCGGCTCCCCGCCGTGCAGCTTGATGATGTCCATCGTCGCCATCGCCAGCCCCGCCCCGTTCACCAGGCACCCGATGTTGCCGTCCAGGTTGATGTAGTTGAGATTCGCCTTCTTCGCCCGCACGTCGAGCGGGCGCTCCTGCGATTCGTCCGCGAGCACCTCGATGTCCTTGTGACGGAACAGCGCGTTGTCGTCGAACGAGATCTTCGCGTCGAGCACGACCAGCTTCCCCTCGGTCGTGATGACCAGCGGGTTGATCTCGGCCAGGTCCGCGTCGTTCTCCTTGAAGATGCGGGCGAGCGTGAGCATCAGGTTCGTGACCTGCGTGGCCATCTTGTCCCTGAACCCGAGTTGGAACGCGACGTCGCGCGCCTGGAACGCCTGCAGGCCGAGCGTCGGGTGGAGCGGGATCTTGAGGATCTTCTCGGGGTGCTTGGCCGCGACCTCCTCGATCTCCATGCCGCCCTCGGCCGACGCGATCAGCGTGACCGTGTTGCGGGCGCGGTCGATCGTCAGGCCGAGGTAGTACTCGTCGCCGGCGGGGCGGCCCTTGTCGTCGACGCGGCCCGGGCGGGTCGCGATGTCCACCCCGGGCGCCACGAGCAGGACGGAAACCGGCATCCCCTCGGGCCCGGTCTGCGGGGAGACCATCTTGGTCGTCAGCATGAACTTGGCCGCCGCCCGGGCCTCGTCGGCGGTCGTCACCTTCTTGACGAACCCGGCCTTGCCGCGCCCGCCGGCGTACACCTGCGCCTTGACCATGCAGTACTGCCCGCCGAACTTCTTGAACGCGTAGGCCGCCTCGTCGGGCGTCATCGCCACCTCGGCAGGGGGGACCGGGATGCCGGCGTCGGACAGGAGCTTACGGGCCTGGTATTCGTGGATCTTCATGGGCGTGTGGGGTGCGTCAGAATGTTGGACTTCGCGCGCGATCGATTGATCGGCCCGGCAGGATACGGGCGGAACCAGCGCGAGGCAACATCTCCTCTGCCGCCCCGTTCCGCATTCCGCGTTCCGTCATCCGTGCGCGCACGTCCCGCGCGCGAGGTGATGCGCACCCGGGGCTCCCCCGAGATTCTCATTCCGCCCCGCGTCTGCTAGATTTGTCCGACCTGCCCCGGGAGCGTGATGAGCGACGGCGTGCGGAGAACAGAGGGCGAGACCCCCGCCGCGCGCGGGCTGGCGGAGCGCGCCCTGATCGACTCGCCGATCTGCGGGATCGTCGTCGCCGACCTCTCGGGGCGGGTCCTCGACGCCAACGACGAGTTCCTCCGCATCACCGGGTATTCGCGCGACGACGTGACGTCCGGCCGGTTCGACTGGCGCGCCCTTACGCCGCCGGACCAGGCCGCGATCCTGACGGCGGCGATCGACGAGATCACCCGCACGGGCCGGTGCGCCCCGTACGA
>DATHXE010000787.1:0-7310 GCA_035459845.1 Tepidisphaeraceae bacterium
GTGCTGCGCCTGACCGGGGCCGTCGCGGTGGCGGGCGCGGGCGGCGCGGCCTTCGAGCGGAAGCAGGAACTCGCGTTAACGGTGCGCCGACCGGCGGCCGGCCTGCCCTTCGTGCCGGGCGAACTGGCGCTGTCGGCGGACGGGAAGACGGTCGCCGCGCTGCTCGAGCGGCCGGTCAATACGATGGACGAGAACGGGCAGCCGCTTCCCGCCGAGACCTACCTGGCCGTGGTCGATGTGGCGACGCTGAAGGTGACGGCGACGCGCACGCTCCCGCTGGAGGCGCGCGGGCTCGCCGTCGACGGCCGGCACGTGTACGTCGCGCTGACGGACGCGGACGCGTTCCTCGTGCTGGCGCGGGCGGACCTGTCGGAGGTGAAGCGCGTGTACGTCGCCGGGCGCGTCGAAGGGATCCAACCCGCGGGGGACGACTGGCTGTTCGTGGAGTCGGGCGGGCGGGGCCGCGCCGGGGTGGTCACGCGATTTCGTCTGCCCGCCCTGACGCCGGACGGGCGCCCGCTCGGCGCCCGGGAGCAGGAGTTGATGGCCCGCCGGTCGAACGCGCCGCGGCCGAGCCTCCCTGTCCCGGTGGCCGGCGGGTACTTTTTCCGGGGCGCGCTGTACGACGCGGCGATGGCCAAGCCGATGGTGTTGTTCGCGCCAGACGCGCTCCCGGCACTGGCGCGGCCGGCGGTCGAGTGGAACCCGCTCCTCGACCCCGTTCGGTCGCGCAAGGAGACGCCGGTGTCGCGGTGGGGCGTGGCCGTGGTCGGCACGGAACTGGTGCGGGTGGCCGGCCAGTCGGTCGGCCGGCTCCCCGGGTTCGGGCACGTGGCCCTCGACGACGCGCCGGCGGCGGTGTCGTTGCGGCTCGCGCCCGCGCCGCCGGTCATCGGGGGCCGGCGCTCGTCGTACCGCGTGCGGGTCGAACTCGTCGCCAGCAACCTGGTCTCCGGCGCCCCGGCCGCGACGACCGTCCTGTCGGACGACGCGGTCTCCGAAAGCCAGTTCAGCGAGGGTGAGGGCCACCCGGCCAAGCGGCCCTTCCGCCTGCTCGCCGGCCGGGGGCTACTCATCGGACAGGTCCGCGACCGGCTCTACGCGGTGCCCACGGCGTTGCTGCCGACGGAAAAACTGCCCGTCCCGCTCCACTTCGTCCCGCAACAGGACGTCCTGGTCGCCGACCAAACGGTCACGCTCGCGCCGGCTGTTCGGGGTGGCAAGTCGCCGGTCAGGTTCGCGATGTCCGCGGACGTGCCGGGGGTCGAGCTCGACCCGGCGACCGGGCGGGTCACGGTGCGGCCGGACGCGGTGGCCGCCGGCGCCCAGAAGCACGTGATGCGGACGATGGCGCAGAACGGGTGGCTGGACCCGCGCGACACCGGGGAGCCCCGGACGCCCGCGGAGTCCGTGCAGGACATGGCCGCGGCGCACGCGGTCCGGTTCACCGAGTTGACGGGCCGGGCACCGCGCGGCCTGGGCGCGTTCGTGCCCGTCCTGCTGACCGCGCGCGACGGCGAGGAACAGGTCGCGGTCTACCCGGGCGGCGTCCTGGTCGACCTCCCGGTCGAACCCCTGATCGCCGCCGCGACCGAGGCCCGGGCCAAACAGGTGGAGGAGCGGGCGGCCCGGGCGCGCGAGGCCCAACCCGGCGGGGCCGTCGATCCCGCCTCGCTCGGCGCCCGGGTCGCCGACCTCGAGCGGCGGAACCGCGAGGTCGAGGCCCAACTGCGCGAGGTGAGGGAACTGATCGGCAAGCCCGCCGGCGCCACACGCCCGACGACGCGCCCGGCCCCGTAGCGTGGCCGTTTACACGCCACCGCCCCCCGCGGTACAATCCGGGCTCAACGAGAGGACATCATGATGCGATTCGGGGTGTTTCTGCTGATCCTGGGGATTGGCTCGTTCGTGCTGCCGCTGTTCGACGTGCAGTTCAAGATCATGGCGGTGTTCGGCGAGGCGCAGCCGATCGTCGCCGGGGCGATGATCGGGCTGGGGGCGCTCCTCCTGTACGCCGGGCGGGTTCGCGCCGACGCATGACGTGTAAACGGGGGCGCGGGCGGGCATAGGCTGAGGGTGCGCGCCCACCGCACCCTCAGGCTCGCCGCGCGCGTCGCCGCGCCATCGTCGCCAGGCCCGCCAGCGCGACCCCCGCGAGCCCCGCCGGCTCGGGCGTGATCGTGACGTACATCGGGCCGTTGAGCAGCGAGTGGTTGCCGGGGTCGGCGGCGAAGGTCGCGTGCGTGGCGTCGGGGGCGAAGCGCTCGATCGAGTTGCTCTGCGTGTTGACGACCAGGAGATACCCCGCGTCGTCGAACGCGAGGCCGGCGGGGCCGTTGAGGCCGTGGCCGCTGGCGAACGCGACCCCGGCGAACACCGAGCCGTCGCCGGCGGGCGTGAGCTTCGTGATCGTCGCGTTGGCGTTGTTCGACACGAACAGGTTCCCGCCCGCGTCGAACGCCAGGCCGTACGGGAAGCTCAGGCCGGTATTGGCGAAGACCGACGGCGCGCCGGCGGGGGTGAACTTCGAGATCGAGTTGCCGGTCATGTTGGCGACGTACACGTTGTCGACCGAGTCGACCGCGATCCCGTGCGGGCCGCTCAGCCCCGTGGCGAACGGGGTGAACGACCCCCCGCCCGGCGGGACCTTGCTGACCGTGTTGTTGCCCAAATTCGAGACGAACAGGTTGCCCGCGCTGTCGAACGCGAGCCCGTCCGGCTGGCTCAGCCCCGAGACGTAGACCGACACCGCGCCGCCCGGCGTGATCTTCTGGACGGTGCCGAACCCGATGCGCGAGACGTAGACGTTGCCCGCGGGGTCGCGGGCGACCCCGGACGACTGGAGCACGTCGACGCCCGAGGCGAAGGACGAGCCCACCCCCGCGGACGTGAACGTCATGACCCGGGAGTTGCCCGGGTCCGAGACGAAGATCGGCGCCGCGCCCGCGCCCCCCGACGGAATGAGCGCCGCCACACCCGCCGCCCAAATGAGCAGGAACCCGCGCATCGTTTCTCTCGCTCCCTGCCGCGCCGCGAGGCGCACGATCCGAGCGGAACGCGGCCGCGCGCGGCGGCCAAAGCTTACGGCACGCGGGGGCCGCGGCACAAGTGAAATCTTGCGGGCGAAGGGGAGCGCGGGCTTGTCGCGGGGCCGCAGGCGGAAGAGCAGCGCGGAGACGCGGAGGCACGGAGAACGTCTTTACATCTGTGTCCAGCTGTGAGCATCAGTGGCTAAACCTCTCCTCCTCCATGTCTCCGTGCCTCCGTGGCGATCCGATCGGCCGGGCTGGAATCCGGCCGCCGTCTGGCGATAATTCGCGGCCCCATGCCCCAGATCAACGACCACTACCTCAAGCTCAAGGCCGGTTACCTGTTCCCCGAGATCGCCCGGCGCGTGAAGGCGTACGCCGCCGCGCACCCGGACGCCAAGATCATCCGCATGGGCATCGGCGACGTGACCGAGCCGCTCGTGCCGGCCGTCATCGCCGCCATGCACAAGGCGGTGGACGAGATGGCCGTGCGCGGCTCGTTCAAGGGGTACGGCGACGAGCAGGGGTACGCGTTCCTGCGCGAGGCGATCGCGAAGAACGATTTCCAATCGCGCGGGTGCGACGTGGCGGCGGACGAGGTGTTCGTGTCGGACGGGTCCAAGTGCGACACGGGGAACATCCTCGACATCTTCGGCAAGGACAACCGGATCCTCGTGACGGACCCGGTCTACCCGGTGTACGTCGACACGAACGTGATGGCCGGGCACACCGGGCCGCTCAAGGAGAACGGCGAGGCCGAGGGGCTCGTGTACGTGCCGATGACGGCCGAGAACGACTTTACGCCGGCGATCCCGAGCCAGAAGGTCGACATCGTTTATCTGTGCTCGCCGAACAACCCGACCGGGGCGACGCTGTCGCGCGAGGCGCTGACGAAGTGGGTCGAGTACGCGAAGAAGAATGATGCCGTGATCTTCTTCGACGCCGCGTACGAGTCGTTCATCCAGGACCCGGCCGTGCCGCGGTCGATCTACGAGATCCCCGGGGCGCGGGACGTGGCGATCGAGTTCCGCTCGTTCTCCAAGCTGGCCGGGTTCACGGGCGTGCGCTGCGCGTTCACGGTCGTGCCCAAGTCGCTCAAGGGCCGGGCGAAGGACGGCAGCGCCGTCGAGATCTACAAGCTCTGGAACCGCCGGCACACGACCAAGTTCAACGGCGTGTCGTACATCACCCAGGCCGGCGCGGCGGCGGTCTACACCCCAGAGGGCCGGCAGCAGGTCGACGCGGTCATCGCGCATTACATGGCCAACGCGAAGACGATCCGCGAGAGCCTGACGGCGCTGGGCATGCAGGTGTACGGCGGGACGAACGCGCCGTACGTGTGGGTCAGGACGCCGGGCGGGCTGACGAGCTGGGCGTTCTTCGACAAGCTCCTCGACGAGTGCCACGTCGTCTGCACGCCGGGCAGCGGGTTCGGCAAGAGCGGCGAGGGGTACGTCCGCGTCAGCGCGTTCAACAGCAAGGAGAACGTGGCGGAGGCGATGGCAAGGATTAAGGGGAAGTTGAAGGTCTGAGGCCGTCACGCCCGGGAGGCGGGCACCCGGGCCGTCACGCGCATCTTTTGCCGATAAATCGTGCGGGATATTGCGGTGCTCCGCCCGCCGGGGTATATTCGTGGGCGGAGTGGTTCTCGTAGTCGAGGCGGAGAGTATGCGCACATCGAATCGTCAATTCGCGACCATTTTGGCCGGGGGTGTGGCACTGAGTCTTTGCGGGACGGCGCAGGCCGCCATCGTCCAGGCGACGGTCGGCACGTACGGGGTGGCGGGCGTCGAGCTCAACTCGTCCGGCAACGCGAAGGCCTCGACCGCCGACACCGACGTGACCGGGTTCGCGACGCTCGTGGCGACCGACTTCGCCGCCGGGCGCGGTGGGGTCATCCAGTTCGAGGTGGGTGCGAACGCGACCGATACGGTCATCAACGCGACGTACGCCTCGGGCGCCAAGACCCTGCCGATCACGTTCTCCGAGTCGTTCAACGACCAGACGTTCACCAGTGCGACGCCGATCTCCGGGTCGCGCGCGGCGCTGACGCCTCTGACCGACGACGCGAGCGACGACTCCAGCCTGACGTTCGGCTCGATCGGCGGGGGCGAGGCGGTCCGCAAGGTCGGCTTCACCCTCCTGTCGCGCACCGCCGGCACCAACGGGTACCCGATTTCCGTGACCGTGACGGCCAACCTCAGCGGCGGGGGCACGCAGACGATCTCGAACGTGACGATCCCGGGCGGGAATGGGACCGGCGACACGTTCTTCGCGTTCATCGCGCCCGAGGGCCAGGCGATCACCGGGCTGGCGTTCGACGTGCTCAACGAGACGGTCGCCGGCGACCGGCGGCTGGTGATCGACGACCTCGCGTTCAGCACCGTCCCGGAGCCCTCGGTCCTGGGCCTGGTGTCGGCGGGGCTCCTGCTCGGCGCTCGGCGGCGCCGCCGCCGCGCCTGAGCGCGACGCGGGCCCGTCTGGACTTCAGTCATCGCGCGATCCGGTCAGGGGGCAGCGAGAAATTGCGCGCGCACCTGCCGCTTTTCCGAGGCGGTACAGTGGCCGGTCCCGCCCCCGCCGGCCTACCCTTCCCCTATGTCCACGTTCGAGAAGGAGATCACGCCCGGGGCCGTGTTGGGCGCGGCCGCGCCCGCTGACGAGACGAAATCCGACTCCGCCGTCGTCGGCGGGAAGCGGACGCTCGACCGCCGCTTCGTCCTCGCCGCCCTGATGCTCGTGATGGTCCTCGCGTCGATCGAGCAGACGATCACGAGCACGTCGATGCCGACGATCATCGGCGACCTGCACGGCCTCGAGCATTACGCGTGGGTGATGAGCGTGTTCCTGCTCGCGTCCGTCGTGTCGATGCCGCTGTTCGGGCGGCTGGCGGATTCCGTGGGGCGCAAGCGGGTCATCGTCGGGGCGATTCTGCTCTTCATGCTGGGCAGCGTGCTGGCGGCGTTCAGCCAGACGATGACGCAGTTGATCGTCTTCCGCGGCGTGCAGGGGCTCGGCGCGGGCGGGATCATGCCGGTCGTGTTGACGATCGCGGCGGACATTTTCACGCTGAAGGAGCGGGCGAAGATCCAGGGGTTCTTCAGCATGGTCTGGGGGACGGCCGCGCTCGCCGGGCCGGCGCTGGGGGCGTTTCTCGTGGCGACGCTGGGGTGGCGGAGCGTGTTCTGGGTCAACCTGCCGCTGGGCGCGATCGGGCTGGCGGTGCTGCTCTGGAAGTATCACGATCTGGAAGAGCCGCACCCGGCGGACCTCGATCTGCCCGGTGTGGGCGCGCTGACGGTCGCGGGCGTGTCGCTGCTGGCGCTGGTGTCGAATCTGGGCGCGGACGGATGGAGCTGGCCCACGATCGCGCTGCTGCTCACGCTCGGCGTCGTCGCGATTCTCTTCCTCATCTACCACGAGCGCCGCGCCGCCTACCCAATCCTCCCGCCCGACCTCTTAATGCGCCGGGCGATCGGGCCGTCGATCCTCGCGAGCCTGCTGTTCGGGCTGGCGTTCCTGAGCCTCGACACGTACGTGCCGCTGTACGTGCAGGGGGGTCTGGGCGGGGGCGTCGGGCACGCGGCGGCGGTCGTCACGCCGGTGATGCTGACGTGGGCCGCCAGCGGCATGATCGCGGCGCCGCTGCTGATCCGCTGGGGCTTTCGCAAGACGGCGCTGGTCGGGTCGAGCGTCATGGTCTGCTCGTTCGGCGGGCTCGTGCTGTGCGCGCGGTACGACGCCCACCCGTGGGTGCTGACCGGCGTGCTGCTGGTGACCGGCCTGGGGTTCGGGTTCGCGTCGATGAGCTACCTGCTGGCGGCCCAGGGCGCGGTCGCGTGGCAGCAGCGCGGGTCGATCACGTCGGCGGTCACGCTGTTCCGGTCGATCGGCGGCGCGCTGGGCGTCGGCCTGCTCGGGGCGCTGTTCAACGTCCTGACGCGCGAGAAGCTCACGGGCCTGGCGCAGTACGGCGTCACGCCGGCGCGGCTGCTCGACCCGCGCGGGCAGGTCGACCTGCCGCCGGCGCTGGCGGGCGAGTTGAGGCACGCGATCGCGTCTGGCCTGGGGTGGGTGTTCGTCGCGATGTTCGCGGTGGTAGTCGTGCAGTGGTTGGTGACGTTGCTGATGCCGGGGGGAAAGCCGGGGCACGCGGTGAGCGCTCGGGAGGGGATGGAGGCGATAGGGTAGGCGCGCCGCGCAGAGCGCCCCCGTTTAGCCGCGACCCGGAGGGTGAGCTTTAGCGAGCCCGGAGGGGAGCGCGTCCGGCGCGTTCGCGAA
>DATHXE010000788.1:0-2632 GCA_035459845.1 Tepidisphaeraceae bacterium
CGACTACAACCGCGTGACGTGGTTCAGCAACTACGCACAGCCGACCGACGCGCGCACCAAGCCGGACCTGGTGGCGCCCGGGGCCAACATCGACCTCGCAGCCGCCAACTGGGAGAAGCGGGCGAACTACTACGCCGGCACGGGGACGAGCTTCGCCGCCCCGATGGTGGGCGGCGTGCTGGCGCAATTGATCGGCTACGGCAAGTCGAAGGACCTCCCGACGGACCCCCTGCTGCTCAAGGCGGTCGTGCTGACCAGCGCGGGGAAGGCGAAGAAGTTCGAAGGCGAGGACTGGGCGGCCCGGCGCGTGCGGCGGGACGATGACTACGGCTTCAGGTACTCGCAGCCGCTGGACGAGGAGCAAGGCGCGGGCCGGCTCGACGGGGTGGCGGCGTACCGGCTGTACGCGAAGCAGTCGAGCAAGAGCACGCCGCTGAACACGTGGAAGCGCGCGAGTTTGAAGGAGGACCAGTCGTACCCGGTGAAGCTCGGCAAGTTCTACGCGGGCCAGCGGGTGGACGCGACGCTGACGTGGTACCGGCACGTGGCGATCAAGGACAAGAACGACAACGGCCCGGACGGGAAGGACTCCTACTGGCAGTCGGCGACGCTGGCGGACTTCACGCTGACACTTTTGCGGGACGGCGTGCCGGTCGCGCAGTCCGACTCCGACGTCGACAACCTCGAGCACTTGTCGTGGATCCTGCAGACGGACGGGAACTACTCGCTGGAGGTGTACCGGTTCGACGACAGCGGCACCGAGAGCGAGGCCTTCGCGGTCGCGGCCCGGGTGGTCAAGGGCGACCCGGTGATCGGCGCGGCCCTGGCGGCGGCCCGGCCGGCGAGCGCGGTGGCGGCGACCGGCGTGACGCGCGAGATGGGCGGCGATCCGACGGCGGTGCCGGAGCCAGCCGGAGCGGCGGCCGCGGCGATCGCGGCGGTTACGCTGATGGGCCGGCGACGACGGCGCCCACACGGCTAGGGCGAGTATATTGGTGCGTGCCTCGGCGCGCTGCGGACCGGTCGAACGGCCGGGACCGCGTCGGTCCGCTCGTGGCCCTCAACGGAGTTGGAATGTCCGCAGTCTCGACGACGGCCGGGTTGTACGTGCAGTACGGGTGCGGTCTGTGGGCGCCCGCGGGGTGGGTGAACTTCGACGCGAGCCCGACGGTGCGGTTTCAGCGGCTGCCGGTGATCGGGCGGCTGCTGGGCGGGCGCGTGGGCCCGCGGTTCCCCGCCAGCGTGCGGTACGGGGACGTCGTGCGCGGACTCCCGGTCGCGCCCGGGTCGTGCGAGGCGGTGTACTGCTCGCACGTGCTCGAGCATTTGGCGCTGGCGGACTTCGAGGTCGCGCTGACGAACACGCTGAACTACCTGCGCCCGGGGGGCACGTTCCGGTTCGTCCTGCCGGACCTGGAACACCTGGCCCGGAGCTATCTGGCGGCGCTGCCGGGCGACGCGGGGGCGTCGGTCCGGTTCATGGAGGACTCGTACCTGGGCCAGCGGCGGCGGCCGCGGGGGCTGCGGGGGATGTTGCGGGGGTG
Source organism: Tepidisphaeraceae bacterium (assembly GCA_035459845.1). Lineage (GTDB taxonomy): Bacteria > Planctomycetota > Phycisphaerae > Tepidisphaerales > Tepidisphaeraceae > DASPKW01. The sequence goes on from DATHXE010000788.1 coordinate 1,545, forward strand.
GCTGGGGAACAGCGCGCACCTGTGGATGTGGGATTACGCGTCGATGTCGGCGGCGCTGACGAAGGCGGGGTTCACGGATATTCGCCGGGCCCGGTTCGGAGACTCGGGCGACCCGGCGTTCGCGGCGGTGGAAGAGGTCGGGCGGTGGGGCGACAACCTGGGGATGGAGTGCCGCCGGCCGGCCGGGGGGTAGGGGCGACGGGCAGGCCCCGTTCGTACCGGTCGGGGCGCCGACCGATTATGGTGCCGCACATGGGCATTATTGACGAGCTCCTGACGCGCCCCGAGTTCGCCGACCGGCCGCCGGTCCTGTTCGACGTGGGCGCGTCGGGCCACGTCCACGCGAAGTGGCGGCCGATCGCCCGGTACTGCGTGTGCGTCGCGTTCGACGCGGACCGGCGGGAGATGGGGTACCTGTCGAAGACGGACGGCGGGTTCCGCACCTTGCACGTGTGCCCGGCGGTCGTGACGGACCGGCCCGAGGCGACGCTGCCGTTCTACCTGACGGCGTCGCCGTTCTGTTCGAGCCTGCTCCCGCCGGACCCGGCGGCGGTCTCGGAGTGGCTGTTCGCCCCGCTGTTCGTGGTCGAGCGGACGATCGAGCTGCCGGCGACGACCCTGCGAAAGGTGATGGCGGACCTGAAGCTCGACCGGGTCGACTGGGTCAAGTGTGACTCCCAGGGGACCGACCTTCGGCTCTTCCGGAGCCTGGGCGACGAGCTCGGCCGCCGGGCGCTCGCGGCGGAGTTCGAGCCCGGCTTCATGGACGTGTACCAGGGGGAGGACACGCTCGGCGACGTGCTGACGCACATGCGCGGGCGGCCGTTCTACCTGGCCGACCTGGTCGTGCACACGCAGGTGCGGGTGCGGCGGGCGTACGCGGAGCAACTCAGGGGCGCGTCCCGGCGGTTCCTGCACGCGCTGGTGAAGGCGGCCCCGGGCTGGGGGGAGATGACGTTCCTGAACACGATGCGGGACGCGGACGCGGACGGCCTGGGGGCGCGGGAGTGGCTGCTGGCGTGGGTGTTCGCTGTTGTGGAGGAGCAGTTGGGGTTCGCGCTGGACCTGGCGACGCGGGCGGCGGCCCG
>DATHXE010000789.1:0-1519 GCA_035459845.1 Tepidisphaeraceae bacterium
AGGGCGAGCGCGACCAGGACGAGGAACGTGACGTTCGACGGGATGATGCACCCGAGCGGGTTGGTCGGGATCGCGACCTTGCGGAGGTAGGCGAGCGAGTAGAAGACGCCGCCGATGTACCCGAGCGCCTGGAGCCCGAGCGTGATGGCGAGGGCGGCGTAGAACTCGATGCGGTCAAAGGCATCGAGGGCGAAGTACGCGGCGACGCCGGCGAGGAGCGGGAACGCGAACCCGGTGGTCAGGACGTGCGTGGAGACGACCCAAAACGTCGAGCGGGGGCGGGGTGCGGCGGGCATGGGGGGGATGATACACGGGCGGCGCCCGGAATGCGTCGCGGTCCGCGTCGCCCGCGGGTACAACCTGCGCGACTCACCTACAGGAGAACCGGCGTATGGACCTCAAAGACAAAGTCTGTTTGATCACCGGCGGCACGAAGGGGATCGGCGCGGCGACCGCGGTGATGTTCGCGCAAGCCGGGGCGAAGGTCGCCGTCGTCGGGCGGTCGCTGGAGGATGCGGAGGCCGTGGACACGCGGAAGAAGCTCGAGGCGATCGGGCGGCCGGTCGCGTTCTTGAAGGGCGACATGGCGAAGGCCGAGGATTGCAGGCGGGTGGTGGAGGAGACGGCGGCGAAGTTGGGCGACGCGGACGTGCTCGTGCACTCGGCGGGCGGGCTGGTGAGCGGGGGGTTGTTCGAGGTCACGCCGGAGCAGTGGGCGGCGGGGTTCGACGTGCACGTGCACGCGGTCTACCACCTGTGCCGGGCGGCGGTGCCGGCGATGAAGCGGAAGAAGCAGGGGGCGGTCGTGCTGATCTCGTCGACGGCGGGGCGGCGCGGGATCCGGACGAACGTGGGATACCAGGTGGTCAAGGGCGCGCTGCCGCAGCTCACGCGGGCACTGGCGTTCGAACTGGCCGACGACAACGTGCGCGTGAACTGCGTCGCCCCCGGCGTGATCCGCACGGCGTTCCACGACGCGATGCCGGCGGCGGTGAAGGAGAACAATCTCAAGAACCGCATCCCGCTGCACCGCGAGGGGACGCCGGAGCAGGTGGCGAGCTTGATCCGGGAGACGGTGACAAACGAGTACCTGACGGGGGAGACGTTCGTGATCGACGGGGGGCTGACGATGCGGATTTGCTAAGTGCCGCGCGGACATTCCACCTTGCCCCTGCGCGTACCGTGCTCTACCTTGGCGCGCGTGAGCCAGGGGTCGCGCTCGAGAGACGGAAGGACGGTCGTCATGGGCAGAGCTGGACTTGGCGTGCGGCTGGTGGCGGGTCTGGTCGACGCGGTGGCGATGCTGCTGCTTTACTGGATCATCTACCTGATCATCGAGCCGTCACACGACTCGTACACGGAGAACTTCCTGGCGCGGATGCGGTGGGCGATCGTCGTCGGTTCGGTGCTGATGATCGGGTATTCGCTGTGCGACGTGTTCCTGCGCGCGACGCCGGGGAAGCTGCTGTTCAAGCTGCGCGTGACCGGCGCGCTGGGCGAGCCGGCGACGCCGGGGCAG
>DATHXE010000790.1:0-6638 GCA_035459845.1 Tepidisphaeraceae bacterium
AGGCGGACCAGGCAGTCGTGAAAGGCGGTGCGGGCGGTCGGGTCGGTCGCGTCGAGGGCCAGCGCGGCCCGCGCTGCCGCGAGGGCGGCATCGACGCGCTCGCGGGTGAGGAGCACGCGCGCCCGGACGGCATGGGCGTACGCCGAGCTCGCGTCGAGCGCCGCGGCGGTGTCGGCGTGCGCCTGGGCGCGGTCGTTCCGGCGGGCCTCGGCGGACCGGAAGGAGAACAGGTTCACCAGCACGTTGGCCGGGTCGAACTCGTCGTCGTTGAGCGTGGCGACGGCGGCCAGCGCGTGCACGTGGGCGTCCTCGGGCTCGATCGCCAGCGCCGCGTCGAGCGAGGCCCGCGCGCCCGCCCAGAACGACCACGCGAAGCAGACGCGGGCCCGGAGCACGTGGGCCGCGGCGCAGTTCGGGTCGATCGCCAGTGCCTGGCGGACCAGCGCGTCCGCGTCGCCGGGGCGGTGGAGGTCGAGCAGCGCGTCGGCGCGGGCGAGGAGGGCGGCGACCGGCTTCGTATCGGGCGTGTGTTGCATCGCGTCACGCGGGTCAGCCCTTGGCGACGCGGGCGTGCCCCAGGGCGTTGGCCCCGATCGACGTGATCAGGATGCCGTAGCCGAAGACGGTGAGCAGCTGCCGCGCCTCCCAGTCGCGCTTCATGAACGTGTCGCCCCATCCGGCCAGCTCGAACATCCGGTACGCGTGTACGGCGCCGACGGCGAGCAGCACGCCGATCGCGCCGCCCATGACCCACCGCGGCCAGCCCTTGGGCACCGCGAAGAGCCCCGACAGCGGGAGCGTGAGGAGCGCGAGGACGATCGTCACGTCGAGGAGGAAACCGGCGCCCGAGACCCAGTACGCGACGCCCGCGGCCAGCGCGGCGGCGATCGCCGCGCCGATGTAATTCGAGGTCGCGGTCTGTTCGCGGGAGAGCGCGAGCCGCCCGTACCGGCTGAGGCGGAGCAGGAGGTTGAAGAACGGGTAGCTGAGCCACGTGAGGACAACGAACCCGATGTACGTGAAGAGCACCGGCGTGGTGTACGGGGCGATGGCGGGGTGGGCCTCGCCGAGCTGGCGGAGGAGCTGCGAGCCGAAGTACCCGCCGAGCATCAGCGCCCATTGGGCGCGGGCGCTGAGGCGCGACATGAACAGGAAGTACGCGAGCATCCACTGGTAAACGACGTTGTGGGCCTTGAGGGCCTCGACGATGCCGGCCCGGGCCCAGTCGAGCGTCGGGTCGAGGCGGAGGGCCTCGCGGAAGTGCTCCATCGCCTCCTTCGGTTTGCGTTCGTGGAGCAGGGCCCAGCCCTGGTTGGCGTGGGTGAACGCGTCCTCCGGGTCGCGGGCGAGCGCCCGGCCGATGGTCGCGCCGGCCTCGGCGCGCCGGCCGAGGTTCACCAGCGCCATCGCGCGGACGTTGTTGGCCTGGACGTGTTCGGGGTCGAACGCCAGGCCCTGCTCGGCGGCGGCGAGGGCGGCGGGCCAGTCCCGGCGGGCCATGTGGACGTCGGCGACCAGCGCGTGGAAGTTCGGGTCGGCCGGGTCGAGGCGGACGGCGGCGTCGGCGGCGGCGCGGGCCTGGTCCAGCCGCTCGGCGGCGAGCATGACGTACCCGGCGGCGTAGAACGCGTACGGGTTGGCCGGCCCGAGGCGCACCGCGTCGCCCGCCTCGCGGACCGCGTCGCTCCAGTTCTGCTGGTTCATCAGGCACAGGGCCAGGAGCGCGTGGGCCGTCGCGTCGTCCGGGTCGGCGGCCAGGACGCGGCGCGTCTCGGTCAGCGCCAGGTCGTAGCGCGACTGCTCGTACAGGAGGAAGGCGCGGGCGAGCGGGGATTCGGTAATCATGCCAGCGACCGGGGACCGGGTTGCAGCGGGGTTCCTGAGACGACCCACGGAACAAACTCCGTGGGCTTTCCGGGTCGTTCGTGCCGAAGCCCGCACGTGGACGACGTCACAGCTTCATGTGCTTGAGCACCTCGTCGTACGCCCCGCCCTGGTTGGCGTACAGCGCGTAGTTGCGGGCCGTCGCGAACCACTCGCGCGTCGACGGGATCACGCCGCCCGCGGCAGTGGCCAGGTCCTTCGACGTCAGCGGCTTGGGGATGCCGTCGCGCATGGCGTCGCGGAGCTTGGCCTCGATCGCCCGGTCGACCACGGCCTTGAGGTCGGCCCCGCTGAACCCGTCGGTCTTCTTCGCCAGGAGGGTGTAATCGAGGTCCGGTGCGCCCGGTTTGCCGGCGAGCATCGTGCGGAGGATGGCGGCCCGGCCCGGCGCGTCCGGCGGGGGGACGAAGAGGATGCGGTCGAACCGGCCCGGCCGGCGGAACGCGGGGTCCAGGTGCCACGGGGCGTTGGTCGCCGCCAGGATCAGGACGCCGTCGTTCGACGCCTGCACGCCGTCGAGCTCCGACAAAAACTGGTTGATCACGTGCCGCCCCGCCCCCTGGCGCATGTCGGTCCGGCTGGCGGCGAGCGCGTCGACCTCGTCGAAGAACAGGACGCACGGGGCGGCCCGGCGGGCGCGGTCGAAGATGCCGTGCAGGTTCTTCTCGCTGCTGCCGATCCACATGTCGAGCACGTCGTTGATGCCGACGGCGACGAACCCGGCGTTGATCTCGCCGGCGGTCGCGCGGGCCAGGTGGGTCTTGCCGCACCCGGGTGGGCCGTACATGAGGATGCCCCCGCCGATCGCCTTGCCGTACGCCCTGTACAACTCGGGGTGGGCGAGCGGGTGGATGATCTTCAGGCGGATCTCGTCCTTGACCGCGTCCATGCCGCCGACGTCGGCGAACCGGACGACCGGCCTTTCGAGGTCGACGTCTTCCGCCGACGGCTCGGGCGGGACGGCCGACGCGCGGACGCGCCCGTCGACGACGTCGCGGCGGTCGTCGTCGTCGTCCTCGTCCCGTCGGGATCGGTCCCGCACGCCCAGGCGGCTGGACAGCTCCGGGTCCGCGGCACCCGGGTCGGCGTCGACGGCGAGCATGTACTGGCGGACCGCCCGCTCGACGTCGCCGGCGGCCAGCAGCAGGCGCGCGTGCAGGACCCGCGTGCCCGCGGGCGCGTCCGACTGGCGGAGCAACTCCTCGACGACCACGAGCGCGGGCGACGCCTTGCCCTGCCGCCAGAACGCGGTCGCCAGCCCGAGCTTGAGGGCGGCGTCGTCCGGCCACCGGGCGATCGACGCCTTGAACTCGCGCTCGGCCTCCTCGGCCCGGCCGGCGTCGAGCAGCGTGTCGGCCAGGTGCTTGCGGAGCGGGAGGTTGTCGGGCGAGACGTCGACGGCGGCGCGGAGCGCGGCGATCGTGGCATCGGTTGGGCCGGGCATGGGCGATCCCTTTCGGTGAACGTGCCGGGTGCGGAACACCGCGGATGCTAAATCGGGAGGTGGCGGAGTGGCAAGCTCGGAGGAGTACGCAACTTCGTGCCGCGGGCGAGCAAGTGATGCGGGTCACGTCATCGAAGGCGGCGGGTCACGCCGCGCATGCGGGCGCCACCGGTGCCACGTGCCGATACGCGCGGGCCGGCGATCGGCCGTGGAAGTGGGCGGAGTCTTGATGGCCGAATAGAATGTCCGGCGTGACCGACTGGCATTCACTGTTCGACGCCGCCGCCGAGTTCGATCCGGCGGGGGACCTGGAAGCGTTTCTCAGGGCGGCGCCCGCGAAATGGGTGGTGTACCTCGTCACCGACGCCGACGATCAGCCGGTGCAGTTGTTGTGCGTGAAGAACCTGCGGGCAAGCTTGAAGCGGCGGTTGGGCCAAGACGCGGAGCAACAGGGGCCGAGCCGGCGCGTGGATTACCGGGGGCTCGTGCGGCGCGTGTACTGGCGGCGGGTGGACAGCGCGTTCGAAGCGGACGTCGTGTACCTCGAGGCGGCGCGGGCGGTGTTCCCCCAGAGCTACCGGGGGATGCTCGGGTTCGAGCCGGCGTGGTTCGTTCACGCCGACTTGGAGCACCGGTACCCGCGGCTCGTGAAGACGATCGACCTGACCCGCGGCGGGACGCTGATCGGGCCGGTCGAGGACAAACACGTCGCCGCCCGGCTAATCCAGTTGATTGAAGACGCTTTCGACCTGTGCCGGTATTACAACGTGCTGACCGAGGCGCCGCGCGGCCGGCCGTGCGCGTACAAGGAGATGGGCAAGTGCCCCGCGCCGTGCGACGGGACGATATCGATGGCGCAGTATTACGAACTGATGCGCTGGGGGATTGAGACGGCGGTGGCGCCGGACCAGCTGATCGAGAAAACACAACGGCGGATGGCCGACGCGGCGGCCGGCCTGAACTTCGAGGCGGCGGGGAAGGTGAAACAGTACCTCGACCAGCTCTCGCAGTTCGGCGCGGGCCCGTTCAAGCACGTCCGGCGGATCGAAGACTTCCGCTACGTCACGCTCCAACCCGGCGGCCGGCCGGGGACGGCGAAGGTGTTCGTGGTGACGCCGGGCCGCGTGCTGGAGGTGTCCGGGCTGATCGGGGAGGTCGGGCGCGTCTTCTCGGATGTGCTACGGTTGATATTGGAGCTGGGTCAGCGGGCGGCGGATCTCTCGGCCGTCGGGGCCGAGCGGATCGGCGTGGCGGCGGGGCACCTGCTGCGCGCGAAGAAGGCGGGGGGGGTGTTTATCGCGATCGATCGCCTGGAAGACCGGTCGCTGGCGAAGGCGTGGAAGGAATTGCAGAAGCAGAAGGCGCAAGAGGGGGAGGGGGATGAGGAGGGGGTCGTGAAGGAACTTCAACGGGTGTAGCGATGGCCCGTTGTCCGTTGGGGATGGGCACTGACGCGGTCGGTCATGAACCGCGGAGCGGCGGCAAAAAGTAGCCCCGGGCGTAACCCCTGGGTCCACGATCGACGTGATACAGAAAGCCCCGGAGGGGCGAAAGACGGGAGCATCTGAGTTGCGCGCGAACTCACTCGTACCTGCGGTGCGAATCCGACTCCGCAGGAGCCGGCGTGGAAGTCGCGCGCCCGGCAATCACCGCCCCGCGAGGCGCTCCAGCACCTTGAACAACCCCTGAGTCCCGTTCTGCCCTTCCCCGTTCGCGACGGCGCTCGTGAAGAGTTGCTGCACGAGCGACAGCGCCGGCAGGGGGGTCTTGGCGGCCGCGGCGGCTTCGGCGACGAGGCGCAGGTCCTTCAGTTGCAAATCGATCGTGAACCCCGGGGCGAAGTCGCCCTTGAGCATGCGCGGGCCGAGGTTCTGAAGCTGCCACGACCCGGCCGCGCCGCCCGCGACGGCGGCGATCGTCTTTTCCGGGTCGAGGCCGGCCGAGCGCGCGAATGCGAGCGCTTCGCAGACAGCGAGGTTGGTCACCGAGACCAGCACCTGGTTCACGAGCTTGGTGAGCTGGCCGGTACCGGGGCCGCCGCAGTGGGTGATCGTCTTGCCCATGTGGCGGAGGAGCGGCTCGGCGGCTTCGAAGGCGGCGCGGTCCCCGCCGACCATGATGGAGAGGGCGGCGTTGCGCGCGCCGACGTCGCCGCCGGAGACGGGGGCGTCGAGGAAGCGCTTGCCCCTGGCCGCCAGCGCCCCGGCCATCTCACGCGTAGCGGCGGGCGAGATGGTCGAGTGGTCGACGACGATCTGGCCGGGCACGTCGGCCTCGATCACGCCGGCGGGCCCGAGGACGACGCGCTCGACGTCCGGCGTGTCGGTCACGTTAATGAAAACGAATTGAACGTTCTCCGCGGCGGCGGCGGGGGAGTCGGCCCACGACGCGCCTTGTTCCAGCAGCGCTTGGGACTTGGCCTTCGTGCGGTTGTGAACGGTCAACCGGACGCCGGCCTTGAGCAGGTGACCGGCCATCGGGCCGCCCATGATGCCGGTGCCGATGAACGCCGCGGAGGGGGGTGCGTACATGTAGGGATTGTTCTGCGCGGGGCGCGGGTTGTCCAACCAGCGCACGGCGTATCCCCGAGCCGCAACACGTCCGAAGTGCGCCGCCCCTATTTCCGCTCGCGCTCCAACCGCTTCAGGTACCGGGCGTGGAATTCCTGCGGAAACTCGCGGAGGTAGAAGAAGATCGACGCGCTGGCGAAAAAGTCGTCCGGCCCGAGGCCGTTGTAGCCGGTGGTCGGGGCGACCTTCCAGGTGGCGGTGTCGACGGCGAAGATCTGTCCGCCGTGCTGCGGGGCGACGCCGACGAGGATCTGGCCGGGCCGTTCGCCGTACAGGGGGGGCGGGAGCGAGCAGGCGATCACGTTCTCGTCCTTGAGCCGGAGCGGCAGGCGCGTGAGCTTGAGTTGTTTCGTGTCGAGCAGCCACGTGCCGTGACTCGTGAAGAGCAACTCGACCGGGGCGGTCAGATCGGTCGGCGGGCGGTAGACGTGCACCGGGCCGGTGACGCCGGCCGCGCGGGCGATCTCGGGGCCGCAGTCGAGCGCCGTGCCGGTGGCCGCGTCGGCCAGCACGAGCGCGTTGCCCTCGAACCAGCGCGCCCCCGGCCCGACGACCCGGCAGGCGGGCGGGGCGATCCACTTGGCGATGTCCGGGCGCGTGCGGAACATCTCGCGGAGCGCGAGGACGGTCGTCGTCTCGGCGGCGTCGCCCAGGTCGAGCGGGCCGGCGTAATCGCACGCGCGCACCCACCGCCCGGCCCGTTCGTCGAGCACGTACGGGACGTCCGGCGAATCGAGCGG
>DATHXE010000791.1:0-3045 GCA_035459845.1 Tepidisphaeraceae bacterium
TCGGCGGTCAGGGCGATGCCCGTGCCCGCATCGTCGCCGCCGAGGTCCGCCGTCTGCTTCGCCAGGACGTTGCCCCAGAGGTCGAGCGCCGCGACCGCGATGTCGCGGTCGCCGTCGTCGGTCGCGGCGGTCGAGCCGGCGACCCACGCGTTGCCCGACCCGTCCACCGCGATCGCCGCGCCGTAATCGAAGTTCGTGTCCGCCGCGCCGCCGAAGTCGATCCGCACGGTGCCGAAGCCGGTGTCCTGCTCGCCGTCGTCCTCGGTCCACCGCGCGACCAGCACGTCCGCGGTCGCCGCCGTCGCCCCGGCGCCCAGCGCCAGGCCCGCCGTCCCGACCACGGTGTACGACTCGGTCCCGTCGTTGTTCTGGACGGCGACCCCGGCCGCGGCGTCGTCGCTCTCGGTCCCGCCCACGTCCCACGTGTCGATCCCGTCGTCGTTGAAACTCGTGTCGAGCGTGCCGTTCGGCAGGTACCGCGCGATCGCGTAGTCGCCGTACGCCGGGGCCGTGAGGCTCGCGCGCTTCATGTTCGTGCCGACGACGACGATCCGCCCCTGCGAGTCGATCACGACGCCCGCGGCCCGGTCGTCCTCGCCCGCTGGCGCGCCGACGGCCGTGAAGTCGGTCAGCACGTACCCCAGCCCGCCGCCGAACGTCAGGTCGGCCGACCCGTCGGCGTTAAACCGGGCGACGTAGAAGTCGTAATCCCCGCCCGCGCCGACCGCGCTGCCGACGACGATGATCTTCGTCTCGAATACCTCGGGCGCGACCTCCACCTCCTGGTAGGCGACGTCGGTGATCCGCGCGTCCGCGCCGGCCAGCGCGCCGACGACCTTGCCTTCGGTCCCGAACGAGCCGTCCAGCACCGCACCGGGCGCCGGCAGGGCCACCGGCAGCGCCGGCAACGACATGAGCGTCGGGCCCGAGAAGTCCAGCGCGGCAAAGTCGAGCGACGCGACCGCGAACGAGGCGATCAACGACGCCGCCGCGGGCGGCGCGGCGCCCGTCGGCAGGTCCGTCACCAGGTCCCCGATCGTCACGCTGTCCACGCTCGCCGAGTCGATCCCCGTCCCGTCGCTGATCGTGTCGAGCAACCCCTCCCGCGCGAACAGGTAGTCGTTCCCGTCTTCCCCGAAGATCTGGTCCGCCCCCACCCCGCCGGTCAGCGTGTCGTTCCCCGGGCCGCCCACGACCGTGTCGTTGCCCGCCCCGCCGTCGAGCAGGTTCGCCCCGCCGTCGCCGAACAACTGGTCGTTGCCGCTCCCGCCCAGCACGGCGTCGATCAGCGAGACGCGGTCGAACTCGCTCCCGACCGTCCCGTCGTTGCTCGCCCCGTCCATCGTGACCTTGATCGCCAGCGTGCGGTACGAGTAGTCGGCCGTGTCGAACCCGAGCCCGCCGACGAGCAGGTCGTTCCCGCCGCGCCCGTCGAGCCGGTCGTCGCCGGTCAGCGACGAGAGGCTGTCGTCGCCGAAGATCGAGTCGTTGGCCTCGCCGCCGAAGATCGTGTCGTTGCCCGCCCCCCCGATCAGCGTCGCCGCCACGGTCACGGGGCTCGTGAGCGTCTTGGTGCGGAGGCGCAGGTAGTCGTCGCCCCCGCGCAGGTCGATCAGGACCGTCCCGGTGAAGACCCCGGCGGTCTGATCGGTCACGCCCGAGATCAGGTCGCGCCAGATCAGCACCCCGTTGACCTGCTGGAGCTCCCACGTGTCGGCCCCGAGGGCGCCGGTGATGGCCACGACGTTGGCCGCGTTGGGGACGAGCGTCAACAGCGTCCGCCCCTCGAGTGCTTCGATTAACTTCGACATGTCTCACCCATCCATTGAACCGTTCCCCTTTTGCCCACGCTTCGAACAGAAGCGGTTCACTCTACAGGCTTGTGGACCCACCACAAGAAAAAAACACGAGCCCCGAATGGGGCTAAGGGGGCTCATTCGAGGCTCTGGAAAGGTCTTAACGACTGGCATGCCCCCCGACCGAGTCATTTGCGATCGCGCTTGGTCGACGGCAGCGTCTTGAGCCCGCCGCCCACCGCCGGGCCCATCGCCCCGCCACCCGTAAAGCCTTGCAGGGTCAGCGGCTGGAGGCTCGCCGCCGGGCGGGCGGACGTCGGCAGGCTGGTCCCGACCGGCACGATGCCCGCGAGGTTGCCCTCGCCCAGGCCCGGCGTCAGCGGGAAGACCGGCACCGCGACCGAATCGCGCAGCCCCTGGCCGTCGTAGATGCCGATCCGCTTGCCGCCCAGGAAGGCGTCCACCTGGGCGATCGTCGGCTCACCCGAGACGAGCACCAAGCCTAGCCCGTACAAGCCCTTAGGGTAGTTCGCGGGGAAGTAAGCGATCTCGATCCCGCCGTTCGGCCCGCCGCGGTGGTCGAAGGCCATCTTGCCGCCGCTGGCGGTCGTGTCGAGGCCCGCCCCGGGGTAGAGGAACTCGCCCGCGCCGTTCTTCCCGCCCGGGACGCCCACGCTCAAATTCAGATCGCTGTTGCTCGGCCAGCGGGCGACGAAGTTCAGCACGCCGGGCAGCGCGGGGACGAGCTGCGCGTCCGTCGGCGGGCGGCCGCCGCGCACGACCTTGATCCCGCTCTCGCGGTCGAGCGTGATCGTGCTCCCGCGCGACAGGAGGGTGTCGACGAGCTTGGCCTCGGTGTCCGTGCGGGCGAGCGAGATCGTCGGGTCGAGGAACGTGCTGGCGAGTTCGGTGGCGGCCGGGCTCGCCTGGTTACCGGTGACCCGGGCCTTGCCGGCGTTCTTGCCGCCGACCGAGACCTGCTTGCGCTGGTCCTTGAAGTCGGCCCGGCCGGTCAGGCTGACGGCCTCGGGCGGGAACGGGCGCATGTCGGTCAGGCTGACGCGCGTCCCGCGTATCGCCAGCGTGCTGCTGGGCGACTTGATCGACGCCGCGTGCTCGGTGTCGCCGGCGGCCTCGAGGTCGTACCGCGTGCGGCCGTACTTCATGCCGATCTCGGTCGTGACCTTGCTGCCCTCGCGGACGGCCGTCATCAGCTTGACGACGCCCAGGCGGTCGACCGCGATCGTGT
>DATHXE010000792.1:0-2997 GCA_035459845.1 Tepidisphaeraceae bacterium
CGTCGGCAGCCGCTGGGCGAGGAACAGCGCCCGCTCGGCCAGGAACCGCGACCGCTGGATCTCGCGCGTCGCGTCGTCGATCGGGGCCAGCGGGTCGAGCCGGCCGAGGTTGATCAGCCCCTTGTTCACGTCGTGCAGGCGCGACTTGTACCGCAGCCCGGCGAAGTCGGAGAAGCGCACGTACGCCGTGTACTTGTACTGCGGGTTGGAGATCCGCCACTCCTCGATCATCTGCGCCAGGTCCGTCGCCTGCTCGTCGCTCAGGGCCTGCTTGGCGAGCCCCCACACCTCGGCGTGCAAATGGTCGAACGCCGTCCGCAGGATCTTCACGTTCTCCCCGAGCGACTTCCAAGACGTCCCGTCGTTCAAATTCGACCGGATCAGCGACACGTGCACGACCATGTCGAGCAGCCCGACCTCCGGGTTCGGGTTCGACGCGATCGCGTACACGGCCGAGCAGTAATTCAGCTTCAGCACCCGCGCCCGCCGGCGCATGTCCGGCGACGGGTCCGCCCGCTGCAGGTCGTCCGACGCGGCCGACACCATCGCCATGTACCGGTCGGCGAAGTCCAGCACGAGCGACTGCAACTTGGGCGTGGTCAGCCCGTCGCCGTCCTCCTTGGTGATCGAAATCACGCGCGGCCCACTCGGGGCCGATGGTCGAAACACGCACCCGCCAACCGCGGTGAGCAAGAGCAGCAAAAAGGGAGCCCAGCGACTGGTCGCGGGACGGAGACCAGCGGCGCTCGATCGGAAAATGTAAGCTAGCGAGTGCATAAGTCGTGAGGGCGGAATGATACCGGCTTCACCCACCAATACATGGTTCCCGGCTCGCGCAGGTGACAACCCCCGCAAGCTTCAACGCCCCTCCGTGGCGCGGATAACACTCCTGACGATGACGCAGTTCGGGGCAGACATCGCGGGGCACCGGTTCGGACGCAGGACCGTCGCCGCCATTTGTTGCCTGATGTTCCTGACCGGCGCGGCCCTAGCAGACCCCGCCCCATCCTTCCGCCAGGAAATCGAACCCGTCCTCACCCGTTTCGGCTGCAACGCCGGCGGCTGCCACGGCAAGCAGCAGGGCCAGAACGGCTTCCGCCTGTCCCTTCGCGGCTACGCCCCCGAACTCGACCACGCCTGGCTCACCAGCGAGATGGCCGGCCGACGCCTCAACCCCGCCGACCCGTCGCAGAGCCTCCTGATCCTCAAGGCCACTGGCGACGCAAGCCACGAGGGCGGCAAGCGATTCGAAACGGATTCCGACGCCGCCCGCCTGCTCGCCCGGTGGATCGCCGCCCGGGCGCCGGGCCCTATCGCGACCGAGGCCGACGCGGCCAAACTCGAGATCTCGCTTCACGGCGACTCGTTGATGCGCGTCCTCAAGCCGGGCGACACCCGCCAACTCCGCGTCACCGCCCACTGGCCCGACGGCCGCTCCAAAGACGTCACCTGGCTCGCCCAGTTCTACCCGACCGATCAAACGACCGTCACCGTGACCGAGCACGGCCTCGCCAAGGCCATCCGTCCCGGCGAGGCGGGCGTTCGCGTGCACTTCCAGGGCCTCGTCGGTGTCGTACTCTTCACCATGCCGCGCGAGACCGACGGAGACGCGGGCCAGTACGCAAACCGAATCAACGCCGTCGACGAGCACGTCTTTACCAAGCTCGCGGCACTGCGCATCCCCGTCTCACCCAACGCCGAGGACGCCGCATTCGTCCGCCGCGCCTACCTCGACGCGATCGGGACCCTCCCGACGCCCGCCGAGGTCACCACGTACGTCGCCGACGCCCGCCCCGACAAGCGCGCCCGCCTGGTCGATTCCCTCCTCGCCCGTCCGGAGTGGGTCGACTACTGGACGATGCAGCTCTGCGACCTTTTGCAAAACCGCAAGGAACGCGACCACGACGTCCGCGGCGCGAAGAACGTCCGCGCCTTCCACGCGTGGGTTCGCGGGCAGCTCGAGCGCAACCGCCCGTGGAACGAGCTCGCCAAAGACGTCCTCACCGCGACCGGCGACTCGACCGGCACGCCCGCCGTCGGATACTTCGTCACGACCGTCGGCGAAAAGACCAACGTCGCCGAGTCCGACGTCGCCGACTCGGTCGCCCAGTCCTTCCTCGGCACCCGCATCGGCTGCGCGCGGTGCCACAACCACCCCCTCGAAAAATTCACCCAGGACGACTACTACCACTTCGTCGCCTTCTTCTCCCGCGTGAGCCTGTCGCGCGTCGACCCGGACAAGCCGGAGAAGGGCGTCACCGCGCTCTCGATCGTCTCGAAGGAAGAACGCGACCACGCCAAGGAAATGGAACGCGTCGCCAAGTCCCTCGCCGACGCCGAGAACGATCTGGCCGGCAAGTCGGGCGACGACCTGAAGAAGGCCCAGAAGAAGGCCGCCGACCTCCGCAAGCGCATCGACGACGGCGTCAAGCGCCTGGCCGAGATCCGCGCCAGACCGCCTACGGTCACCCAGCCGCGCACGAAAAAGGCGATGGCCGCGATGCCCCTCGACCGCACCGAGCGCCCGATCCCGCCCGGCATCGACCCGCGCGCTATCCTGGCCGCCTGGATCGTCGACCCCGCCAACGAGCAGTTCGCCGGCGCCATGGTCAACCGGCTCTGGCGGCACTACATGGGCGTCGGCCTCGTCGAGCCCGTCGACGACCTCCGCGCCTCCAACCCGCCGACCAACCCCGCCCTCTGGAAAGAGCTCTGCGGCCAATTCGTGGCAGGGGGGTACGACCTCAAGAAACTGACGCGCTCGATCATGACCTCTCGCGCCTACGGCCTCTCCTCCGCCACCGTCCCCGGCAACGAGCAGGACCAGAAGTTCTACTCCCACTACTACGCCCGCCGACTCCCCGCCGAAGTCCTCATGGACGCCGTCAGCTCGGCCACCGGCGTGCCCGACACCTTCGCCGGCTACCCCGTCGGCCTCCGCGCCGTCCAACTCCCCGACCCGTCCACCGCCTCTTACTTCCTCACCCTCTTCGGCCG
>DATHXE010000793.1:0-6343 GCA_035459845.1 Tepidisphaeraceae bacterium
TCGATGCGCTTCTCGATCGAGCGCACGCTGGCCAGGTACTCGTCCAGCCGCTTCTGGTCGGCCTTGCCGATGCGCCGCTGCAGGCTGCTGGTGCTGTCGCGCACGAGGTCGATCACGCTCTGATCGTAGCTGTCGCGGTTGGCGGACGCGCGGACGGTCTGGGCGAGGTTCGCGGCCCGCTTCGACCAGTTCGGAACGACCGGCGTGCGCCCGTGGAACATCCGGCCGAACAACGCGCGCGGGTCGTGCTCGTACGGCACGACCTCGCTCTTGGAGCGGAACGAGAACTTGAGCTCCCCGCTGCTCAGGCCTATCTCGAGCGACGGGAGCAGCGTACGGTCGCCGATGCGCTGGGCGGCGTACTGGTCGACCGAGATGCCGGCGACGGGCTTGCCGCCGTCGCGCCTGGCGACGTCGGCGCACGTCAGGTGGAGGAAGGCCGTGTGCTCGTGGCCGCTCAGGTTGTCGCTCCGGCCCGACTGCGACAGGTTGTTGAGCAGGAGCAGATCGTTCTTGCAGAAGTCGAGCGGTCGGAGGATCGACGGGAGCTCGCCGGTGAACGCTCCGTCGACCGGAGCCTTCCACGACTCGAGCACCGTCCCGCCGGTTACCGTGAAGATGCCCATGCGCAGCGGCGGCTTGACGTCCGGCGTCGACGCGAACACCGACCGCTTGCCCAGCGACTCCATGAACGGCAACGCCATCAGGGCGCCCGCCCCGCGGAGGAAGTGACGACGGCTCAGGCTCATGGGATCCTTCTTCATTGTTTCGTTCCCACGGGGCTAGCGGCGACGTCGACCGGCTCGGTGGCGCGGCGATGTTGGAACGGGTAGCTGTTCACGATGCCCGTGATTAGCGCGGAGAACTTTCCGCCGTCGGCGTCGAGGCCGGCCTTGATCTTACCCACCTGCGGCTCGTCGAAGTACTCCAACTGCCGGCCCAGGGCGTACGTCAGCGCCTGGGCGGTCAGGTTGCGCGTGAACTGCTCCCGGCGGGCGAGGACGATCTTCTTCAGGCCGTCGACGCCGTCGAACTTCTCGCCGCCGGGCAAGGTGCCGCTGGTGTCGAGGTCGGCCGACGTGGGGCGCCAGGCGCCGATCGCGTCGAAGTTGTCCATGCCGAAGCCGAGCGGGTCCATCCGGCGGTGGCACCCGGCGCAGGCCGCGTCGGTCGCGTGCATGGCGAGCTTTTCGCGAAAGTCTTTGGGCTGCTTCTTTCGCTTGGCGTCGTCCTTGAACTGCCCGGCGTTGGGCGGCGGGGGCGGCGGGGGGGTGCCGAAGATCACGTCGAGCACCCACTTGCCGCGCTGGCTCGGGCTGGTGCGGTCCGTGTGCGAGGTGGAGGCGAGGATCGCGCCCATCGCCATGACGCCGCCCCGGTGGTGCTCGGGCTTGAGCGCGACGCGCTGCGTCTCTTTCCCCGTGACGCCCGCGATGCCGTAAAGATTGGCGAGGTCCGTGTTGACGAACGTGTAATCCGCGTCCAGCAAATCGAGCAGGGGGCGGTCGGCGGTGCGGAGGTTGTCGCAGAACGCCGACACCTCGCGGAGCATCGCCTTGCGCATGCCGTCGTTGAACGCGGGAAACACTTCGGTACTCGGCCGGGCCTGGGCGACGTGGTCGGCGTTCAGCCAGCGGAGGAAAAAGTGCTCGGTCAGCGCGGTGGCCTTGGGGTCGGCGAGCATGCGCTTCACCTGGGCCGCGAGCGTTGCGGGGTCGGACAGCTTCTTCTGCGCGGAAAGCGTGAGGAGCTCGTCGTCGGGGATGGACGACCAGAGGAAGAACGACAGGCGCGAGGCGAGTTCGAGGTCCGTCACCTTGACGGCCGGGACGCGGTCGGCGGCGGTCGCGGGGGCCGGCGCGCCGTCGCCTTCGGCGCGGAACAGGAAGTCGGGGGAGACGAGGATCGGCTTGAGCACGCGGCGCACGGCTATGCGCGGCGAGTCACCCCGCGCGATCGCGGCCGAGTGAATCTTCATGAGCCGATCGACCTCGGCCGGCGCCAGCGGGCGGCGCCAGGCGAGGCGGGTGAACTTCTCGACGAATGCGCGGGCGGTGGCGGCGTCGGCGTTCTCCGGCAGGGCCGCGAAGAACGTTTCCCGCTGCCGCTTGAGCTTGGCGACTTCGTCTGCGCTCTGCCAGGCCGGCTTCTTCTTGATCGCCTCGGGCACTTCGCCGAACAGGCGGTCGAGGACGACGTCGGCGGCGGTGAAATACTTTTCCAGCAGCGCCGGCGACACGAGCAGGGCGGCGGCGACGTTCTCGTAGCTGCTGCCCGTCGAGTCGGGGGGCAGGCCCACGCGCTTGGCGAGGTCGAGGTCCGTCCCGGTCAGGTCACGCACGGCGTTGTTGTACTCGGCGTGGCTGAGGCGTCGCACGAGCGCCGGCCCGGGGTCGAGCAGCGACGGGTGACCGCTCTCGAGCATCGCGAGCGTGCGCGTTACGCCGGCCACGACGGTCTTGCCGTCGCCGGCGCGAAAGTCTTCATCGTCCGGGGGCATCTGGGCGGTCTGGATCTGGTCGACGACGCGCTCCCAGACCTTGTGGCCCTTGAGGACGGACTGATCGGAGTCGAACTCGGTCAGGTCGATGCCGCCCTTGGTCTTGGTGGCGTTGTGACACTTGAAGCAGTTCTGCTCGAGCACGGGCCGGACGTCGCGGCGGAAGTCGACGGGCTCGGCGGCGCCGGCGGTGGCCGCCCACGCGAGCCATCCCGCGCCCAACGCGCGCGAAAGGAGAGTGATCCCGGCGGCACGACTTGTCGCAGCGATACGGCTCATATTGTGGGCGGAAAGCGGTCCCCCCCCGGCGGTCGTACGAGGCAGAGAGTGTAACGGATCGGACGAACCGGCGAAATCCGTGGAGCACGGGAAATACGATCGGCCGTGCCAGCCCGCTTTAAGATCGGTCAAATCAGCCGTTTAAGCCGCCTATGCCGCTTGCGGCTTCGCCGGGTAGCTCGGGAAGCGGTGCAGCTTCCTACCGCAGCACCCACTCCCACAAACGTACACCCTTCCACCAGAACATCGAGGTAACAATGCCGGCGACGGTCCCCAGTAGCCCGATCACCGCGGCCAGCGCGACCAGTCCGCGGCGGCCCGGCTTGCGGGCGATCAGGAAGGCGAGGGCCCAGAGCAGCATGACCGCCGAGGGCGCACCGAAGAGGAGCGCGCCCAGGCCCATCGCCACGAACGAGAGCGCGAGGATCAGTGTGTCGAACGGAAAGACCTTGACCGGCGGGACGAGCGCGGCCTGCTCGACGGGCGACTCGGCGGCGGCGGCTTGATCGGACTCGCCGACCGCCGGCGGGTCGCGGTCGGGGTTCAGGACGTTGACCTGGTCGCAGCCGTAAGCGCTGCACCCGAAGTTTTCCTCCCAGCACCCGGCGTGGAACGACAGGTGGCACGACGGGCAAGTCGTTTGATCCTCGCCCGGCGCGATCGCGGTCTGGCAGATGGAGCAGGTCGCCTGACCGGCGGCCGCGTCGACCGTGACGGTCGCCGCCGCTTGCGGCTTAGCGACTGCGGGAATCGGAGCGGGCGCCGGCGGCGCGGGCCGAGGCGGGGGACGTTTGACGCGCGCCACCGGCGCCGCGGCTGTCCCGACGCCGTCGGGCGTGAGGGGTCGCGCGGTCGCGCCGGACATGTGCGGCACGAGGAGGCGCTGGCCGCAGTAGCGACAACGGCCGCTGGCGCCGGCGAGGTCGGCGGTGACCCACATGGGCCCGCCGCAGGGGCAGTCGAAGTAGATGCCGCCGTCGTAGGGGTCGGCGGCGGGGGGCGGGTCGTCGGGCGGGATGAACTGTTCGACGTCGTCGGGCAGGGCCTGGTCGTCGAAATAGACGAGGGTGGCGGGGCCGACGCGGACCTTGTCGCCGTCGCGGAGGGTGCGGGGCTCACGGACGGGCTGGTTGTTGAGGATGGTGCCGGAGCGCGAGCCGGCGTCGTAGAGGGTGAAGCGATCGTCGCCGGGCCGGCGGCCGATCCACGCGTGGATGCGCGAGACGGCGGGGTCTGCGACCATTACCGTATTGAAGGGGCGGCGGCCGATGACGACGCGCGCGGCGTCGGCTAGCAGCATGCCTCGCGGGGGCGTGCCGGGCGCGAGGTTGTAGAGGATGAGGACGGGCATGTGAGTGAATGACGAATGACCAAACCCGAAGAACGAGTCAATGACGAAGGACGAAATCAGAATGGCGAAACGGTTCGCGCGTCGACGCCGCCGCCCGGTTCGTCATTCGACCTTCGAGTTTCGTCATTGATTCGAGCTTCGGGTTTCGCCCTTCGTCATTGCTTTGCGGCTTCCTTGATCTTTTCCTGGAACGAGAAGACGGTGCCGCCGATCTGGATCTGGTCGCCGGTGCGGAGGCGCTGGCGGGCGACGGGCTTGCCGTTGACGTAGGTGGCCGAGCCGAGAGGGAGGTTCTCGATGTCGAACCCGCCGGGGACGATGTGGACGGCGGCGTGGCGGCGGCCGACCTGCGGGTCCTTGAAGAGGTAGACGTGGCAGTCGGGGGCGCCGCCGATGAAGGTCGTGGCGCGGTAGAGGATGAACTGCTTGCCGGCGATCAGGCCCTGGAGGACCTTGAGCCAGCCGGTCTTGGCGGCATTCTCGATCAATCCGGTGGAGAGGCCGGCGAGGCAGCCGATGGAGCAGTAGGCGGCGGCGCGGGCGCCGGTCTTGGAGCCGGCGAGGGCGTCGACGAGGGAGAAGAGGATGCCGCCGATGATGCCGCCGATCGCGCCGCCGGCGATGCCGACGGAGGACTTCTTGAGGTTGCGGAGCACGATGCCGGGCGCGACGGAGAGGAACAGCCCGATCACGCCGTACTTGATCGCATTGGCCATGAGCTGGCCGGCCGAGAGGGTGCTGGTCTCCGGGGCGGCGCCGTCGCCGATCAGGCGTTCGAGGGGGCCGGTGAGGAAGGAGACGATGACGCCGCCGAACAGGCCGAGGGTGGCGCCGACGGCGCCGGTGACGAGCGCGCCGTGGTAGTTGCGGTCGATGACGGGCTCGGCGACGGACAGGGCGACGGCGATCAGCATGCCGGTGAGGCCGAACGCGAGGATGTTGGCGATCAGGCCGGTCGTGTCGAAGGTGGCGTTCTGCTCGGCGACGAGTTGTTCCTTCTGGGGGGCGGTGAGGTCGTCGCGGCGGAGGATCTTGAAGTAGGGGTTGTCGCCGGACGACTCGTCCCAGGCGGCCAGGCGGTGTTTGTATTGCAATTCGATCATGTCCCGCGATTTGGCGGGGGGCAGGGGCGGGCGGTTCCCGGCGGTCGAGGCCCGGTCGTACGCGTCCCACGCGGCGAGGTCGCTGCGGTAGAGGGTCTTGTCCTTCTCGAGCGCGGGGATGAGCTCGGCACGGGCGACCTTGAGCTGGCGCTCGTAGTCGGCGCGGGGGACGGTCTTGAGCTGGACGAGCTCGAGCGCGCCCCACGCGAGCAGCCCGCCGAGCAGGCCGAACATCGCCATCGCGAACGGCGCGTTGTACCAGATCGACCCCCGGCGGGCCTGCTGGCTCTTGAGCTGCCCGGCGGTCATGTTGAGGGCGGGCGAGATGAGCTCGTCCTGCCGGGCGGCCGACGCCTGCTGCTTGAGTCGGGCGTCGACCTCGGGGGCCTGGACGTCGTCCCAGGTGACGGTGAGCTTGTCCTTGGGGGCCGGTGAATGCATCGTGGTGGGGGGATTCTAATGGGACGGCGATGGGAAGCTAGGTTGCCCCACCTCCGTGACGATGCACCCTCTTTTAGCCGCTGGGCTTGCCCAGCGCGTCGAGAGGCACTCCCCGGTCGATGCGTCTCAAATTCCCACGCACCCGACGGCTTTCGCCGGCGATCAACGCGTCAATTGCAGCGCGAGCGGTCACCCGCGCGTAATCCCCCTCACTTCGCCGGAACGTCTACCGACACCACCTCCCACGCCGCGTCCGAGATGATCCCGCTCCCCGCCCGGCTGAAAAACACCAGCACCCGCTTTCCGTCCGCGAGGGAGAGGGCGGCGGGGTAGGTGACGCCGGCCTTGGGGTCGGAGGCGACGACCTGGGGCGGGGACCAGGTTTGGCCGTCGTCGGCGCTGAGGGACATGGCGAGGCGCGTGCGGAGCTTGAGGAACGGGCGGGCGCCCTTGATGGCCGGGAGTTCGCCGGCGGGCGGGGCGAGGGAGAGGGGAAGTTTGAGGTCGAGGTCGGGGGGCGGGTTCCAGAGGAGCATGAGGCGGCCGTCGGTGAGGCGCTTGAGGTGGGGCGGGGCTTCGAGGGCTGGGATGGAGGTCATGACGGAAGCAGTCCAGGTCTCGCCGGCATCTTCGGAGCGGCTGGTGAAGAGGCGGCCGACGCTGCTGCGC
>DATHXE010000794.1:0-1918 GCA_035459845.1 Tepidisphaeraceae bacterium
GCGCGAGGTGCGCGGGCGCGCCGGGAAGGTCGGTGTGGCGACCGGACTCGCGGTCGGGGCCGGGGTCGCGGGGTACGCCATTCTCTGGGCGAGCTACGGGTTCAAGTTTCACCCGTCGGCGGACGGGCGGGACGGTTGGGATTTCGCGCCGCTGATGGAACGGCTGGCGTACAAGGACACGTTCCGCCGGAACCCGGGCCACGAACCCGACCCGGCCGAGCTGGCGCGGTACCGTCCGAACGCGATGATCCGGGCGGCACTGTGGTTCGAACAGGCGCGCGTGCTCCCGCAGACCTGGGTGTACGGGTTCGTCTCGACGTACGCGGACTCGCTGCTGCGGAGGGGGTACCTGTTGGGGAAGGTGGAAATCGCGGGGCGGTGGTCGTATTACCCGTGCGTGTTCGCGTTCAAGACGCCAGTGGGAAGTCAGCTGGCGCTCTATGGGGCGGCGGTAATGGCAGGGGCGTTGGGTTGGCGGCGCGCCGGCGGGGCCGGCGGGGCCGGCGGGGACGGCGGGGCCGGCGGCGCGGCGCACGGACGCGGCAGTGGTTGGGCGGCGGCGTGCCTGTTGCTACCGGCGGGGCTTTACACGGCACTGGCGATGACGTCGTCGATGAACCTTGGCGTGCGGCACCTCCTGCCGGTGTATCCGCTGCTCTTCGTCGCGGCGGGGTGGGCGTGGTCGGGCGCAGTGCGCCGGTGGGCGCGGCCGGCCTGGCTGGTGATCGGGGCGGTGATTGCGGCGGTCGCGTTGGAGTCACTGGTCGCTGCGCCGAACTTCCTGTCGTTCTTCAACACCCCGAGCGGCGGGGAGCGCGGGGGCACCCGCCTGTTGTCGGACTCGAACCTGGATTGGGGCCAGGACCTGCCCGCCCTGGCCGCCTGGCAGCGCGCGAACTCGCACCGGCGTTTGTACCTGCGGTATTTCGGGACGGCGCGGCCGGGGTATTACGGAATCCGGTACGCGCTGATGCCCGGGACGGGGCCGGCGCTGGGCCAGCACCTCGACGCGACGGGAGCCGCGGCGATGCCGGACGAGCCCGGCGTGCTGGCGATCAGCGCGACCGAACTGCAGGGTGTGTATCTGACCCCGGACGAGGCCGAGCGCGTGCGCCCGTTGCTCGACCGGCCGCCGACGATGGTGCTGAACGGGACGATCTACTTGTACGATCTGGCGCAGTGAGCGGCGCGGCGGTTGAATCGGGTTGTCGATATGGCGAAGGCGAAGAAGGCGATTCAGACGGGCCGGCTGGGAAACGCGGAGACACCCGCGCGCGCGCGCGGCGGCCCGGCGAGGGCGCGGCTCTGGGAGCACGGGGGGGTTGCGGCGGGGGTGGTGGCGGTGCTGGTGACGACGTTCGCGGGGATGTCGTGGTGGGGCGTGCAGGATCGGAGCGCGACCTTTGACGAGCCCCTTCAAGCGGCCGCGACGTACGTCGTGTCGCGGCACCACGACTACCGAGTCGATCTGGAGAACCCGCCGCTATGGCAGTACTGGGCGGCGCTCGGGACCGGGGGGGCCGAACTGAAAATGGACCTGGGCGCGCCGGATTTCCGGAGGGTGTTGGGCGACGAGTCGCGGCGGTGGGCGTGGTCGGTCGCCACGCTGTACTCGACGCCCGGTAACGATGCGGACCGCGCGCTGGGCAGCCTGCGGCGGATGTTGATCGTGCTCGGTGCGGGCCTGGGCGCGCTCGTCGCCTGGTGGGGCTGGCGGCTCGGGGGCACGGCGGCTGCCGTCCTGGCGGCTTGCCTCTATTGCCTGGACCCGAACTTCCTGGCGCACGCGGCGCTGGTGAAGAACGACGTGGCCATATCCCTCGCCACGCTTGCGGCAGCGATGGCGGTTTGGGCGGGCGGGCGAGGGCTGACCGCGTGGCGCGCCGGCGCGATCGCCATCGCGGTCGGCGTTCTGCCG
>DATHXE010000795.1:0-1573 GCA_035459845.1 Tepidisphaeraceae bacterium
GCCAGGCGTGTACGAGGACGAGTTGGGCATCACGGTCGACTACGCGATCAACAAGCTCGCGGGCGGGATGAAGGGCGGGAAGTTCAAGGCGTGCATCCCGGGCGGGACGTCGATGGGCGTGTTGAACGCGAACGAGCTGGACATCCGGCTGGATTTTGACGACGTGCGTTTCCGCGGCGGGTGCCTGGGCCTGGGGACGGCGGGCCTGATCGTGATGAACGAGCACACGGACATGGTCAAGGCGCTGCGGAACATCGTGCGGTTCTACAGCCACGAGAGCTGCGGGCAGTGCACGCCGTGCCGCGAGGGGAGCGCGTGGATGCACAAGATCATGAACCGGATCGTGGACGGCGGCGGGCGCCCGCGCGACATCGACATGCTGCTGGAGCTCGAAAAGACGCAGGGCTCGATGCCGGGGACGACGATCTGCGGCCTGGCGGACGCCACGAGCTGGGCGACGCGCCTGTTCATCACCAAGTTCTACGACGAGTTCGCGGCGGCGTGCCCGGAGCCGAAACAGTACGTGGGGCTGAACGTGAAGCGCGCCCACGGCAACGTGGCGACGCCGATGGGGAGCAATACGCGGTAGTCGGGCAATGCAACACGAAGCTGGATCGCCGCGCCCTCAAAAAGGCGGTGCGCCGCGGCGTGATCTTCACCACGCATCCCCGCGCCCGCCCATTAACTTCCGCCCCGCCGCTCCCTATCATTGCCGGCGATGTCCCATCCTTCCCCATCCCCCCGGCGGCTGTACCTGGACAACGCCGCCACCTCCTTCCCCAAGCCGCCCGGCGTGCTGGCGGCGATGACGCGCTACGCGACGGAACTCGGCGCGTCGGCGGGCCGCGGGGCGTACCACGAGGCGATCGAGACGGGTCACCTGATTGCCACCTGCCGGCAGCGCCTCAACACGCTCTTCAACGGGCAGGACCCGAACCATTTCGTCTTCACGCTCAACTGCTCGGACGCGCTGAACCTGGCGATCAAGGGCGTGCTGGTCGGCGGTCGGCAGTCGGCGGTCGGCGGTAAGACGCCGCACGCGATCTGCACGCACATTGATCACAACTCGATTCTCCGGCCGCTGGGGCATCTGGAGGATGACGGGGCGATCGCGGTGACGCGCGTGCCGGTCGACAGTGTTGGCCTGGTGAGCGCGGACGACGTTCGGCGGGCGATTCGGCCGGAGACGAAACTCGTGGCGATCACGCACGCGAGCAACGTGACGGGGACGGTCCAGCCGATCCGCGAGATCGGGCGGATCTGCCGGGAGCGCGGGGTGGCGCTGGTGGTGGACGCGGCGCAGTCGGCCGGACACATCCCCGTCGATGTGCAGACGGATTTCATCGACCTGCTGGCGGCCCCGGGACACAAGGCACTGCTCGGCCCGCTCGGCACAGGGTTCTTGTACATCCGGCCGGGCCTGGAGAAGACCCTGCGGCCGCTGCGCGAGGGCGGGACGGGGAGCGTGAGCGAGAACGACCGCCAGCCGGATTTCATGCCGGACAAGTTCGAGCCGGGGAGCCACAACGCGATCGGGATCGCGGGGCTGAGCGAGGGCGTGCAGTGGGTGATC
>DATHXE010000796.1:0-2173 GCA_035459845.1 Tepidisphaeraceae bacterium
CGCGAAAAGGTCCTCGAGCTGATCCGCAGCCTCCCCAAGCCGATCCGCGTCAACTACGTCCCCGCGCCGGACTGGGCGGACAAGGCCACCGAAAAACTGTCCGAGTCGTTCGGCCAAGGCTCCCTGTACGGCGCGCTCGCAACGGTGCTGGGCAAATTTACCGGCCTCCAGGTCCGTGCGGAGGACGTCGACCCCAAGGAGCTCCCCCCGCACCTCCACATGAACTTCCGGATCGTCGACCAGCACGGCAAGCAGATCGCCCACGGCAGGGACCTCGCCGCCATCCGCGCCAAGCTCGGCCTCGAGGCCCGCAAGACCTTCGCCGAGCTCCCGCCCGACCCCCGCTTCCACCGCGACAACATCACCCGCTGGGACTTCGGCGACCTCCCCCCGCGCATCGAGATCAAGCGCTACGGCGTCACCCTCGGCGCGTACCCCGCCCTCGTCGACAAGGGCGAGACCGTCTCCCTCCGCCTCTTCGACTCCCACGACGCCGCCAGAATCGCCCACCGCGGCGGCGTCTACCGCCTCTTCATGCTCGAGCTCGGCCCCGAGCTCCGACACCTCTGGCGCCGCATCCCCAACTTCGAGCGCATGGCCATGCAGTACAAGCTCCTCGGCAACACCGACGAACTGCGCAGCCAAATCGTCACCGTCGCCGCCGGCCGCGCCTTCGCCCCCGACGAGGGCATCCGCACCCACGCCGAGTTCGTCCAGCGCGCCGGCACCGCCTGGAACCGCCTCGCCGCCGAACACATCAAGGTCTCCGGCCTCGCCGAACAGGCCCTCGCCGCCTTCTACGACGTCACCAAATCCCTTCAGCGCCCCTTCGCCCCCCTGCTCGAGCCGTCGGCCGTCGACATGCGCCACCACCTCGCGCGCCTCATGCCCAAGGACTTCGTCGCCGCGACGCCCGCCGTCTGGCTCGAACACCTCCCGCGCTTCATCAAGGGGATTCAGGTGCGATTGACCCGCCTGCTGAACGCGGGGCTCACCAAAGATCAGGCCGGCATGGTCCAAGTCGCCCCCCTCGAAGCCCAGTGCTTCGAGCGGATGAGGAAACACCGCCAGGAGCGCATCGCCGACCCCAACCTCACCGCCTACCGCTGGATGCTCGAAGAGTTCCGCATCTCCTTGTTCGCACAAGAACTCAAGACAAGCATTCCGGTATCGCCCAAACGCCTCGCGGAGCAGTGGGTCTTAGTGAAGGGGTGACGGGCGTCGACGGTCTAAGCGCCCACGTTCGGGCATGACGCGTCTCATATAGCCCGCCACTTGTGGCGGGAAAGCGCATTTCGGGAATCAGTCCGCGCACTTCAGTCGTTGGACTACCGCGCTCCCCCGCCACAAGTGGCGGGCTATATGGAACGCTTCCCGCGCGGACGGAACGGCGCTGAGACGGTCCGGGCGGCGCGTACTCAATAACGCCACACCCGCCCCAGCGGCTGCACCCGGTTTTCGCCCACCACGCGCCCCGTGTGGTCGATCTCCTTCACCGACACCGTGTCCGACACCAGCGTCGTCCCCGCCGGCAAGCGCTGCGCCCCGAACGGGCTCGCGAACCCCGCCTGGCTCCAGACCTCCTTCCCCGCCGGGTCGAACTCCATCACCTTCCCCGTCCCCAGGTCGCATACGAGCGTATTGCCGTTGTCCAGCCGCGACGCGCTCCGCGGCGTGTGCAGATTCTCGATCTTCATGACCTCCCGCCCCGACGGGTCCACCTCCACCACCGCGTTCGAGTTCTGCAGCGTGACCAGCGTGTTCCCGTTGTCCAGCCGCGCCGCGTCGCACGGCCCGCCCGCCAGCGTCACCTCCCACAGGATCTTCCCCGCGTCCGACACCTCCACCACCTTCTGCGCGTTGTTGCACGCGACCAGCGTCGACCCCGAGTCCAGCCGCCGGACGCTCATGGGCCCGCCCGGCACCGGGATCCGGTTGATCGCCTTCCCGTCGTGCCCGTACTCGACGATCGTGTTCGCCGAGTACAGCGCGATGAGCCGGTGACCATTGGCCAGCCCCTGCGCCGCCCACGGGCACCCGCCCTCCTCGGTCACGTTGAACGTCTCGCGCCCCGATGCGTCGAACTCCACCACCTCGTTCCGCGCGTACAGGCAGACCAGCGTCCGCCCGAGCTCCGCATCAGTCGCTTTCAGCGGGTACCTGAGCGCGCACG
>DATHXE010000797.1:0-7825 GCA_035459845.1 Tepidisphaeraceae bacterium
CCCATGCTCATGGCCGACGGCCACGACGTCGTCGGGCTCGACTCGGACCTCTACCGCCGGTGCACGTTCCTCGAGCGCCTGCCGCAGGTCCCGACGATCCGCAAAGACCTGCGCGACCTCGTCCTGGACGACGTGAAAGGCTTCGACGCGGTCCTGCATTTGGCCGCCCTGTCAAACGACCCGCTCGGCAATCTCAACCCGGGTTTGACCGAGGACATCAACTGGAAGGCGTCGGTGCGCCTCGCCGAGCTGTCCAAAGAGGCCGGTGTCCGGCGGTACGTCTTCTCCTCCTCCTGCTCGACCTACGGCAAGGCCGGCGACGAGTTCCTCACCGAGTCCGCCGACTTCAACCCTGTCACGCCCTACGGCCTGACCAAGGTCTGGGTCGAGCGCGACGTCGCCAAGCTCGCGTCGAAGAACTTCGTCCCGACCTACCTCCGCAACGCGACGGCCTACGGCGTCTCGCCCCGCCTGCGGTTCGACCTCGTGCTCAACAACCTCGTCGCCTACGCGATGGCGACCAAGCAGGTGCTGATCAAGTCCGACGGCACTCCGTGGCGCCCGCTCGTGCACATCGCCGACATCAGCCGGGCGTTCTGCAGCGTCCTCAAGACGCCCGAAGACCGCGTCTACAACGAGGCGTTCAACATCGGCCAGACGAGTGAGAACCACCGCGTCCGCGACGTCGCCGAGATCGTCGCCCGCACCGTCCCCGGCGTGAACATCGAGTACGCCCCCGGCGGCTCCCCCGACCTCCGCTGCTACCGCGTCAACTGCGACAAGGCCGCCAACACGCTCGTCGACTTCCGCCCGCAGTGGACCGTCGAGAAGGGCGCCGTCGAGCTCTACGAGACCTACAAGAAGGTGAACGTCCGCGTCGAGGACTTCGAGGGCCCCAAGTACCAGCGGATCGCGCACATCAAGAAGCTCCTGGCGGAAAACCTGCTCGACAACTCGCTGCGGGAAGTGCCCGTCGCCCAACGGATGGCCGAGCATGCAATTCACTGAGACCCCGCTCGCCGGCGCATTCGTGATCGACCCGGTCAAGTTCGCCGACGACCGCGGGTTCTTCACGCGCACGTTCTCCAAGCGCGAGATGGCCGAGCACGGCTGCGCGACCGAGTTGCACGAGTGCAACGTGTCGTTCAACCACAAGGCCGGCACGCTGCGCGGCATGCACTTCCAGGTGGCCCCCTACGCCCAGGCCAAGCTCGTGCGGTGTACGACCGGGGCGATCTGGGATTGCATCATCGACCTGCGGCCGGATTCGCCAACCTATCGGAAGTGGGTCGCCGAAGAGCTGACCGCGGCCAACCACCGCATGCTCTACATCCCCGAAGGGTTCGCCCACGGGTTCGTGACGCTCGCCGACAATACCGAGGTCTTCTACCAAATGGGCAACGTCTACCACCCGGATTCGGCGCGCGGCCTACGGTGGGACGATCCGGCGTTCGGGATCGCCTGGCCGGTCAAGCCCACCGTGATCCACCCGCGCGACGCCGCGTACGCGGATTTCGCCGGTTGATGAGGCACTGCATGCCCCAGTGGGGCAGACATTCTTGTCTGCCACGTCGTCCGCGAGCGGTGGGGCATTCTTGCCCCATCCGAGCGGACGACGAGCGGCTACCATCGCGCACGAGCATCGATGACCTCGACCGCCCCCGACAACCTCGGCCCCGCGATGCACGCGCTGATCGCCGAGCTCTACCCCCTCCCGCGCTCCATCACGGGCGACGGCGTCCGCCAAACCCTCCGCGCCCTCCAATCGATCGCCCCGCTCACGATCCACGAAGTCCCCACCGGCACGCCCGTCTTCGACTGGACCGTGCCCGACGAGTGGAACGTGCGCGAGGCTCACATCACCGACGCGCGCACGGGCCGCCGGGTCATCGACTTCGCCGATCATGCGCTCCACCTCGTCGGCTACAGCACGCCCGTCCGTCGGCGCATGACGCTCGCCGACCTCCGCCCTCACCTCCACACCCTGCCCGACCAGCCCGACCGAATCCCCTACCGCACGTCGTACTACAAGCCCACCTGGGGATTTTGCCTGACCCACCGCGCACTCGAATCGCTCGATCCCACTGCCGAGTACGACGTCGTCATCGACGCCACCCTCGCCCCCGGCCACCTGACCTACGGCGAACTCCTGATCCCCGGCGACACGCCCGACGAGATCCTCTTCTCCGCCCACACCTGCCACCCGCAGCTCGCCAACGACAACCTCTCGGGCGTCGTGATCGCCGCCCACCTCGCCCGCCACTCGCCGCCGGCCCGCGCCGCCGGCACTCGTTCCGGTTCGTCTGGGCCCCCGGCACGATCGGCGCGATCACTTGGCTCGCGCGCAACGAGCCCGCGACCGCGAACATCAAACACGGCCTGATCCTCTCCAACCTCGGCGACGGCCGGACGTTCACCTACAAGCGCTCGCGCCGCGGCGACGCCCCGATCGACTGCGCCGTCACGGACTTGCTCGCCGCGTCCGGCCATCCCCACACGGTCCTCGATTTCTCCCCCTACGGCTACGACGAGCGCCAGTACTGCTCGCCCGGGTTCGACCTCCCCGTCGGCCTGCTCTCCAACAGCCAGTACGGCACGTTCCCCGAGTACCACACGTCCTCCGACGACCTGTCGCTCGTCAAACCCGACGCGCTCGAGCGGTCGTTCCGCCTGATCCTCGACGTCGTCGACCGCCTCGACACCTCGTTTAGCCGCGACCCGGAGGGGGAGCTTCGGGCGCCCCCCCTGGGGAGCGCGCGAGCGTCACAGGACGTCGCCTCCCCCCGCTACCTCAACCTCCTCCCCAAGTGTGAGCCACAGCTCGGCCGCCGCGGCCTCTTCTCCATGGTCGGCGGGCGCACGTCGCCCAAGCAGTTCGAGCTGGCGATGCTCTGGGTGCTCAATCAATCGAACGGTGGACGGACGCTGGCCGGCATTGCCGGTCGCTCCGGACTTCCGGTCGAATTGGTCACGGATGCGGCGGCGGCGTTGGAGGCGGCGGGGCTGCTGCGGCGGGTCGATTGACGAGCCTCCCACACCACGGCCACGCGCTCCCCTGCGGGCGGCGCGGTCGCTTGCCCTTGCGGGCCCGCGGCTAAACGGAACAAGGTCCCTATTTCCCCGCGCCGTGTCCGCCGCCCGATGAGGAATCGCTAAGCCCTTCCCCCGCCGGCGCGGATTGCCTGTAGACTTTGCCCCAACATGCCCGATCCGGAACTCACGCTGCTCGGCCTCGTCGCCCTGATCACCGGGGCCGGCAGCGGCATCGGCCGGGCACTCGCCGCCGAGCTCGCGCGGCACGGGGCGACCGTCTGCCTCGCCGGTCGCCGCCGCAGCGCCTTGGCCGAGACCGCCACCCTGTTGCCCGACGGCGCCCGTTCGGGCCTCTACGCGATCGACCTGACCGACGACGAACAGGTCCTCGCCCTGGTCCATAAGATCGAGTCCGAGTTCGGCCGGCTCGACGTGGTCGTCCACAGCGCCGCCGCGTATCACCAGGGCGCGCTCGAGACGTCCCCGGTGGCGACGCTCGACGACCAATACCGGATCAACGTCCGCGCGCCGTACGTGCTCACGCAGGCCGCGATCCCCCTGCTCAAACGTGTCAAAGGCCAGGTCGTGTTCGTCAACTCGACCACCGGCCTGGTGGCCCGCCCGTTCGTCAGCGCCTACGCCGCCACC
This sequence comes from Tepidisphaeraceae bacterium, assembly GCA_035459845.1. Lineage (GTDB taxonomy): Bacteria > Planctomycetota > Phycisphaerae > Tepidisphaerales > Tepidisphaeraceae > DASPKW01. Next base: position 3,682 of record DATHXE010000797.1, read on the forward strand.
AAGCACGCGCTCAAGGGCATGGCCGACAGCCTCCGCCACGAGCTCAACGACGCCGGCGTCCGCGTGATCAGCATCTACCCCGGCCAGACCGCCACGCCCATGCAGGCACAGCGCTACGCGTTCGAGAACCGCCCGTACGTCCCTGAGAAGCTGATCCAGCCCGAGGACGTCGCAACGTTGATCCGCACTGTCATCGGCCTGCCCCGCACGGCCGAGGTGACCGACGTGCAGGTGAGACCGGGCGTGCGGCCGTAACGGCGCGGTCGCGCCGTCGGCGCTTCCGGTGACACGGGTGGTGAGGCCATACCCGTGTGGTGCGCAGACTCCCGCACCCGCGCTCCCCTCCGGGCGGCGCTGTCGCTTGCCTCCGGGTCGCGGCTAAACGGGATGGCGCGCGAGAATGTCCTGATACCATCGTTCGTACGCCTCGACCTGCTGTCGCACGTCGAACTTCTGCGCGACCAGCGCCGCCCCGCGCTCGCCCATCGCCGCCCGCTTCGCGGGGTCGCCCAGCAACCCCAGTACGCGCACCGCGAACGTCTCGGCGTCGCCGACCGGGGCCATGTGGCCGTTCACGCCCTCTTCGACCTGCTCGGGGATCCCGCTGACGTGGGATGCGACCACCGGCCGCCAGCACGCGAACGCCTCGAGGATTGCGATCGGCAATGAGTCCGCCCGAGCCGCGTGCAGGTACACGTCCGCCGCCCGGTGGTATTGTGCGACGACCTTCGGATCCCGCTGAAACGGGACGAACCGAATCGTCGCCCGCCCGACCTCTTCCGGCGGGCAATCCTCGCCCAGCGCGACGAACATGATCGGCGCCCCCGCCCACCGCTCGGCGACAATCGCCAGCGCCGCCCGCATCGTGCGGAAGTCCTTGAAGCAGTTGTTCCGCACCCCGTTCGCCGCGAACAGTAGCACGGGACCGTCTAGCGGCAGCCCCAGCGCCACCCGCGCCTCCGGCTGGTCGCCGGGGAAGAAGATCGAGCGGTCGACGCCGTTGTAGATCACGCGCCCGTCGACGATCGCCGGCGCCATCAGCGACTCGCGCGCCCGGTCGAGCAGCCACTGTGAACAGGCCGCCACGTACACGCGCGAGGCGGCGAAGATGTCGCGCTTCCGTGCCCAATTCTGCGCCGTCGCGTCGCGGTCCACCGGCGGGTAGATCGACAGATCGGGGCACGCCCCGCATCCCGTCCGCCAGCGCTCGCACGCGAAGCTGTGCGCGCAGTGCCCGGCGAGCAGCCACGCATCGTGGAGCGTCACGACGGTCGGAACGTGCCGGCTGATCTCCGGCAGGCGTCGCAGATCAAAATACCCGCGCGGCGAGTGCAGGTTGTGCAGGTGAACGAGGTCCGGCATCGCCGGCGCGAGCGACAACAACTCCGCAGTGCCCGGGAATTCGAAATCCTCTTCCCCACGTTTCCTCGCGCGCGTCCGTGCCGGCTGCCCGATGTTCTCCCGTAGCGTGAGCTGCACGCGCTTCATGCCTTTGACGCGCGACACCGGTTCGAGCGCCGCTGCCGCCGCGTTGCACGCCCGCGCCCACGCGTGCCGGCGCGCGTCGTTGGGGATCTCGAACACGGCCGGGTGTTCGCGCGTGCGCTTGCCGACGGCCATCCACGCCTCGTGCCCGCGTGCCCGCTGGGCGTCGAACAGCATGTGCCCGACCTGCTCCGCGCCGCCCATGTGGTCGGCCGCGCTCACGTGGAGGACGCGCAGGGTTCGGTCGATTGATCCCGGGTCGGATCGACTATGCAAGGAACGCCTCCTCGATGCGCCCCTTCAACTCCTCCGCACTCCAATCCCGCGCGAGTGTACGACTCAGTCGGAACAGGTCCGCCCCGCCCCGCACGCACCCACCGTGATTCACCAGGGCCGCCTCGAACCCCGCCTCGCGCACGCATCGGACCGTGTCGTCCGTCTGGTCCGCCGGCCCACCGAACGGGTACGCGAAGGTCGTGACGGGCTTACCGGTGACCGCCTCGATCCGCCGTTTCGACTCGGCAATCTCCCGCGCCTGCTCCTCGACCGGGATCGCGGACAGTCGTGGGTGAGTGACCGTGTGCGCCCCGACCGTCGCGATCGGCGACGCCGCCAATGAGCGAAGCTGTTCTTCCGTGACGAACCGGTGCGTCGGCCGATCTTCAGGCGGCTCTTCCGCGAACGCCCGCACCGCGTCGAGCACGCGCCGCCGGCCGGCGTGCGGCATGTCGGCGCAGATCGCGCACAGGTCGCGGTACGCCGCGTGCCGCGGGGTCGGCGGGTCCGCCAGCACGTTCCACCGCCGGGCGGACCCGCCGCGCTTCATCGACGGCAGGTCCCAGCGGATCCGCCCCCACTTGAGCGTGCCCCCCCTGCCGCCCGGCGTGAGCAGTAGCCGATCCAGTTCGTCCGAAAACACTTCCTCCGTCCCACCCACGAACCCGCTGGCGACGTAGAACGCCGCCGGCACCTTGTGCCGCTCGAGGATCGGCGTCGCCTCGGTCAGATTGTCCGCGTACCCGTCGTCGAACGTGATCGCCACCGCGCGCCTGGGCAGACGCCCGCTCTTCACGCCCGTCACCAGCGCCGGCACCGACATCACCTCGTACTCGCGCGCCAGCATCGCCATCTGTTCGTCGAATACCGCCGGCGGGACCGTCAGCCACTGCGGGTCGCTCGCCAGTTCCGTCACCCGGTGATAGAGCAGCACGACCGCCGCGCACCGCCGCCGGTTCCGCGCGCGACGGATCGCGCTCCGCACCCGTCCCAACCCCGGGATCCGCATCATTACGCCGCCCTCCGGCCGCGCAGCAGGCGCGTCAGCTTGCGCACGCGGTCGATGTTTCGCGGGCCGATCGCCGTGAACATTCGCCGGGTCGTCAGCCCCAGCCCGAGCCCGCGCCACCCCGCCTCGCGGACGATCTCGCCCGCGAACGCGCGAAACAAATCCCACCGCGATTTCCCGAACTGGTCGAGGCAGTTCCCGCGCATCGACTTCAGCGCCAGCCGCCGAATCTCGGCCGGGAGTTTCGGCTCGTGGTACAGCCGCATGTACAGCGCGTGCAGCTCGCGCGCCGCGACTTCGTGCTGCGTGAAGCCCTTGGCCTCCCCGTGCAACCGGAACGCCGCCGAGATCCCCGGCACGTGCGCGAACCGCTTGCCGCCCAGGATGAGCCGCCAGAACAAATCGTGATCGATGTAGTGACACATCCCCTCGTCCATCCGCCACCCCTCGGCGACCACCGCCCGCGAGAAGAACATCGACTGGTTGAACATGTTCGCCCACGGCAGCATCCGCCGAAGGTCGAACTCGCCGGTGGGATAGGTCCCCGTTTCCCGCGAATGCTCGTCCGTCAGGCGCACCTTCCCATAGACGACGTCCACGGCCGCCCCGGGAGGGCGAGGCTCCGTCCGAGCCGTTGCTTCCCCTAGTGCACGCAGCGCCCCCGCGTCGTAACAATCGTCCGAGTTCTGCCACCCCACCCAGTCGCCGGTCGCCCGGTCCAACCCCCGGTTGATCGCGTCCGACTGCCCCTTGTCTTTGGCGCTCTCCCAAAAGGTGACGAACCGGTTGTACTTCTTCAGCACCTCGACCGTCTCGTCCCGGCTCCCGCCGTCCAGCACGATGTATTCCAGATTCGGATATCCCTGAAGCAGCACCGACCGGATCGTCTCCTCGATGAACCGCCCCTGGTTATAGGACGGCGTGACGACCGTCACCTTCGGCCACGCCCGCCCGTCCGGCGCCAGCGCCGGCATCGGGTCGCACCCGACCGTCCACGGCCACCCGGTCCGCCCGGGCGGTGGGGCCGGTAGATCACCGATCGTCAGCGTCGTCGACATTTGCGTCCTAAGCCCTTTCCGCTCAACGCCCTCGCCCGAACCTCCGAAACACTCATAGGCGGCGGGATCAATACGACCCGCGCCGCACACGAGTTTCATCGGCCGCCCGAAGGCGGCACATCGCCGCGATGATCACGATTTCCTGTAGCGTCGGTTACCACCGCGGCGGGCTCGGGCAACACTTCGCCCAGCTCGTCGAGGATGCCCGCGCGCTCGGCCACCTCCGCCGCTACTTCTCCTCGTGGGTCAAGCCCGGCGACGAGCCGCTCGCCCGTGCCGTCCGCCGCCCGCTCACCGACTTCCTCATGCACCGCAC